>NZ_CP033012.1:503053-548691 GCF_005080765.1 Buchnera aphidicola (Anoecia oenotherae) | reverse complement strand
GTTTTATATATAAAATTACTAATCCAAACTAGAATATTTAATATAGAATTTATTTTTTTTGTAATATTTTTAATAAAAGCAAAAAATGATTAATTTTAAATAGTTGTAATAAATAATGTATACTTGGCTAGAAATATAAAATTTTTTTAATATAAAAATGATAAAAATATAAATAAAATTATTCGCATAGTAGTAGAAATATAAAATATAATCTCATTAGAATTAAGGATTAATAATAATGAATAAATATAAATTACGAAATTTATTAAACGTTAAAACATGGTTTTTTGTTTTTTTTATAATAATTTTTTTAGGGATAACATATTTTTACTTTTTTAAAAAAGAAAGAATACTGACTATAGAAGACAGCGATAATTGTGAAAATTATGAAAATATAATGGATGATAATGATTTTAGTAATGAAGAAAACATGAATAAAGTTCAATTATTGATAAAACAAAACCACAATGTATATGGCGTTTTAGAAAGTTTAAATTTAAGCAAATATTATGTTACAAAAAATAAATTTAATTTAGCTATTGATGTATTACAAAATGTTTTAAAATGGAGCAAAGATAATAGTATAATTAACTTAATTCATTTCAGGGTAGCAAAATTACATTTTGAGTTAAGAGAATTTAAAAAGGCTTTATTATCAATTTCATTTATTCAAGAATCATCTTGGACAAGTTCCGTGTGTAATTTAAAAGGAGACATATTTTTCGCTCTTGGAAATAAAGAGAGTGCTATTAAATTTTGGAAAATTAGTTATTTTTTAGAGAAAAACGTTTATGTACGAAATTTTTTACATATGAAAATATTTTCATTTCGAAAACATACGGATGTTTAACATTATATACTGTGATTATAAAATATTAATAGTTTATAAACATGTATAATCAGTTTTTAATATCTTTAAAATTTATTAATCGGGAAAAGAAATGAAAGAAATAGTAACTTTAGTGGGTAGACCTAACGTTGGAAAATCTACATTATTTAACGTATTAACTAATACTCGAGATGCTTTAATTTCAGATTATCCAGGATTAACTAGGGATAGAAATTATGGGAATTTAGATTATCAAAAAAAAATAGT
This sequence comes from Buchnera aphidicola (Anoecia oenotherae), assembly GCF_005080765.1. Taxonomy (NCBI): domain Bacteria; kingdom Pseudomonadati; phylum Pseudomonadota; class Gammaproteobacteria; order Enterobacterales; family Erwiniaceae; genus Buchnera; species Buchnera aphidicola. The sequence continues at coordinate 547,595 of NZ_CP033012.1, read as the reverse complement.
AATAATTGATACAGCTGGAATTTTTTATTGCAAAAATAAAAATAATTTAGAAAAAGAGATAGATCGACATACTTTTATAGCTATAAAAGAAGCTACTATAGTTTTGTTTGTTGTTGATGGGTATGAAGGGATAACAAATGATGATTATGTTTTAGCTAAAACATTACGTATTCAAAAGAAAAGAATCATAGTATTAATAAATAAAATGGACAAAGTAAAAGAAAAGTTAGAAGTAAATGATTTTTATAGTTTAGGTTTTAAACATATGTATTACGTTTCTTCTTTAAATAAAAAAGAAATAAAAAAGTGGTTTATTAAATATATAATACATGAAATTTATAAAATAAGAAAAAAAATTAACAATATTACACAAGACGAAAAATTTTTTTTTCCTAGTGTATTTTTTCAAAAAAATAGGTCAGATCAATCAATATCTAATGATAATATTCCTATTAATATAGCTGTAATAGGAAGACCTAATGTTGGTAAGTCTACTTTGATTAATTCTATTATTGGAATAGATAGAGTGATAACTTCTAGTTTTTCTGGAACAACTAGAGATAGTTTGTCAGTTCCAGTTCAACATTATAGTAAAAGATACATATTTATTGATACTGCTGGAATAAAAAAAAAAAATATGATGATATAGAAAAAATTTCTATTAAAAAATCATTAAAATCAATTAAAAATAGTAAAATTTCTATTTTAGTTGTTAATCCTGAAGAAAATATTACTCACCAAGATCTTTTTCTATTATATTATGCATTAGAACATGGAAAAACAGTAATCATTGCGGTTAATAAATGGGATTCTATTATAGAAAAGAACAAAAATAGAATGAAACAGTATATTAATTTAAAATTTAAAGATATAAAATTAATTAAAATACATTTTATTTCAGCTAAGTTCAAGTTTGGTATAAAAGAATTGTTAGAATCTATTTTTAAGGTGTATTTATCCTCAGTACAAAATGTTAGTACTTCCTGTTTGACTAGCATATTAAGGAATGCGATAAAACATCACTATCCACCTATGAATAAAGGTAGAAGAATAAAATTAAAATATGCAAATCCAGTAGGTTTTAGTCCTTTAAAAATAGTTATTCATGGAAATAAAATGAATATGCTGCCTGTATCGTATAAAAGGTATTTAGAACATTTTTTTCAAAAAAAATTAAAAATGTTTGGAAGTCCAGTTAAATTGTTTTTTAAGAATAGTATTAATCCATATATTAACAATTGATGAATTTAAGTATAAAATATTATATTTCAGTTATAATGAAATGTAAATAAATTTTATTTAGCGAGTAATCTGCTAATTACTCGCATTTAGTAATTTTAGTAAGTGTAATATCAAATTGCAATAAATCGATTTAGCTTAGTTTAATTTTTAATAATTAAACAAATATTTTTATTAATGAATAATTAAACGAATATTTTATTATTTTATTTTTAAAGTGTTATAAGGTATTTCTATTTCTATATTTTTATTTCCAATTTTGGCTTGACAACTTAATCGACTACGTTCTTCTAACCCTACAGCTTGTCCTAGTATATCATCTTCATCTTCTTGTATTTTTGATAGAGAACTAAACCCTTTTTTTACAATGCAATGACAGGTAGTACAAACACATGATTTTTCGCAAGTATGTTCTATCTGTATATTATGTTTTAAAGCTGCTTCTAAAATTGTATCTCCAGTTTTTGCTGTTATAGTTATTCCGTTTGGTAATATTTCTTGATGTGGTAAAAATGTTATTTTTGGCATAGAAGACTCGTAAAATTTAAAATAAAGATGCAGTGAAACAACAATATAAATAATGGTGATTGTATTGTAACAAATAATTTAAATATTATGTTTAATCATATAAATTTTAAATATTAAATGTAAATTCAATTTAATAATTAATAATTATTTTAATAAAAAAGAAATGTATATTACTTTAACAATATGATTGATTTAAAAAAATTGTTATATAATATGGTTTTTACACATATAAATGATAATTAAATAAAGTTAGATACATTTAATATAGACAAGTTTATAAAAGAGAGGACTATTTTTATTAGAAAACTAACATTTTATTTTTTTTTTAAAATTTTCAAAAAATTTTAGTTTTAGAGTAGTATATATTGCTATATTCCATAATTTTTTATTTAAGTAAAGTTTAAGTTTGCACATGTTATCTAATTCAAAATTATTTATTTTTTTATACAAACTGTTTAATTTTTTTTCATTTTTTTTTTTTAATATCTTATCTAACTGTTCATACAAAAAAAACTGTATTTTTAAAAAATTATTATATCTTTTTTTATATTTTAAAGAGAGAGTGGTAATTCCATTTATTGAAAGTAAATGTTCAGATCTTTGTATAGGATTTTTTAAAATTTTATAACCTGCATTTATATATATAGATTTATTTAAAAATTTTGTTTGTATATTTTTGGAATTTTTCATGGATAAGTCAGGGTGAAACTGTTTTTGTAGTTTATAAAAATTTCTAGTTAATTTTTTTAGGTTTATTTCAAATTTTTCTGGTAAGTTAAATAAAACAAAATAATTCATTATATAGCCTTATCAACTTATAGTGAAGATTATAGTTTTAAATTACATTATGTTTCTATTTTTTTAACTGCAAATAGTTTTTAACGCACTAAAACTGTTGTTTTAGTGCGTTTTATTATAAATAAATTATTTTTATAAATTATGTTAATATTTAACATTTTTTATTTTTTTGATATAAATTTTTTTTTTTATAATCTAAAATAGCTTTTTTTATAGCATCTTCAGCTAAAACAGAACAATGAATTTTTACAGGAGGTAATGCTAATTCTTTTACTATATCAGTATTATGGATTTTTTCTGCTTCATTAATTGATTTTCCTTTTATCCATTCTGTAGCTAGAGAACTTGATGCTATTGCAGATCCGCAGCCGTATGTTTTAAAACAAGCATCTTCGATTACTTCATTATTATTAACTTTTATTTGTAGTTTCATTACATCTCCACAAGCAGGAGCTCCTACAATACTAGTTCCAACATTTTTATCAGTACTTGGAAAAGATCCTACGTTTCTAGGGTTTTCATAATGATCTAAAACTTTTTTACTATATGACATAATAATTATCACCATGTTAAGTAATTTTAAATAAGTAATATTTAAGTATATTACTCTTATAAGAAAAATACTATGTATTCCATTGTACTTTATTAATATCTATTCCTTCTTTATACATTTCCCATAAAGGAGATAATAATCGTAGTTTTTTTATAGCTAAGTGTATTAGATTAAGAGAGTACTCAATTTCTTTTTCAGAGGTATATTTCCCAATAGAAAAACGAATAGAACTATGAGCTAATTCATCTTTTACTCCGATAGAACGAAGTACATAAGAAGGTTTTAAGCTAGAAGAAGTACAAGCGGAACCAGAAGATACAGCAAGATCTTTTAAAGCCATTATCAAAGATTCCCCTTCAACATAGTTAAAACTAACGTTTAAAATATGAGGAGAACTATTTTTTAGATCAGTATTTAAATATACTTCTTCAATTTTTTTTATTCCGTTCCAAAGTTGATTTCTTAAATTCATACAGTGCATATTATCATTTTTTAAATTTTTACCAGCTAGAGAACAAGCTAATCCAAATCCTGCAATTTGATGAACAGGCAGAGTACCGGATCGCATTCCTCGTTCATGACCTCCACCATGTATTTGAGAAATTAAACGAACTCTTGGTTTTCTTCTTACATACAAAGCTCCTATTCCTTTTGGTCCATATATTTTATGGGCAGAAAAAGACATTAAATCAATTTGTATTTTTTTTAAATTTATAGAAATTTTTCCAATTGCTTGTGTTGCATCTACATGTAAAACAATATTTTTCTTTTTACAAATATTACTAATTTCAAATATGTTTTGTATTATTCCTATTTCATTATTAACATACATGATAGATACTAATGCGGTTTTATTAGAAATAATATTTTCTAATTCATTTAAATCAATTAATCCATTTTTTTTTGGAGTTAGATATGTTACTTTAAATCCTTTTTTTTCTAAATATTGACAGGTATCTAAAATAGATTTGTGTTCTGTTTTACTAGTAATAATATGATTTTTACTTTTATAAAAATCTAGAAATCCTTTTAAAGCTAAATTATTTGATTCAGTAGCTCCAGAAGTAAAAATAATTTCTCTAGGATCTGCTTTAATGAGATCGGAAATTTGATTTCTAGCAATATCTACCGCTTCTTCTGCAATCCATCCAAATTTATGAGAACGTGACGCTGGATTTCCAAAGCTTCCTGATATAGATAGAAATTTGTTCATTATATTTATTACTTGTGGATCTACTGGTGTTGTTGCTGCATAATCTAAATAAATTGGTAATTTCATCTTGTTCTCTAATGATAAATATTGTTAAAATAAAAAAATTAAATTTTATAAAAATTTATTTAATTAGTTTAAAGTGATTAAATTTTAATTTTAAAAAAACATTATATAAAAGCTAAAAATGTAGTTTTAATTAGAATAAAAAGCAATATAAGCAATATATATTTTATATATACATATATATGCAATATATGCAAAGTTGTATTAATTACGTATTCATAAACTATAAAAATAAAAAAAATATTAGACAATATTAATTTTTTTATAGTATAGTACCAAGATTATGTAAAAAATCTGATAATTCCTTTCAAGTTTATTCAAAAAATAATGATATTAGGGATGTAGTTCAATTGGTAGAGCATCGGTCTCCAAAACCGAAAGTTGTGGGTTCAAGTCCCTCCATCCCTGTAAGATAAAAATTTATTCATTTATTGATTCATTACTATAAAAATAATAGAGATATATTAAATAATTCATATATAAAAAATAAATATATATATTTTATATTAGTTGAAATTTTTTTTAATTGAGTTTTATAATTTCAAAAGTATATAGCATATATGTTTTTTATTTAAACAAATTAATAAATATAAAATATTTATTATATTTTTTAAGAATACAAGATTTAATTTTTTAGCTTTTTATTTAATTTTTGGATCAAAATATTTAAAAAGTTGTTAATTATATAAAGTGTGTATATTAGAATAATTCAAAATATATTAATTAAATCTAATTAAAATAAATTATAACTAAAAGAGTAATATAAAGCATGCCAGTATATCGATCTTATACAACTACTAGAGGTAAAAATATGTCTGGTGCTCGTGCTTTGTGGCGAGCTACCGGAATGAATGACAATGATTTTAAGAAACCAATTATTGCTGTTGTAAATTCATACACTGAATTTGTTCCTGGACATATTCATCTTCAGAATGTGGGAAAACTTGTATCTGCTGAGATAAAAAAAACAGGTGGTGTTCCTAAAGAATTTAATACTATAGCAGTTGATGATGGTATAGCAATGGGACATTCAGGAATGTTGTATTCTTTGCCATCAAGAGAGTTAATTTCAGATTCTGTAGAATATATGGTAAATGCACACTGTGCAGATGCTATGATATGTATATCTAATTGTGATAAAATAACTCCTGGTATGTTATTGGCTGCGATGCGATTAAATATTCCTTCTGTTTTTATATCAGGAGGTCCAATGGAATCTGGGAAGATTTTTTTAAAAAATAAAAAAATTTCTTTAGATTTAGTGGATGCTATTTTGTCAGGAGTTAAAGATGAGTATTCAAAAGAGGTTTCTAGAGAAATAGAAGGGGTTGCTTGTCCTACATGTGGCTCTTGTTCTGGAATGTTTACTGCTAATTCCATGAATTGTCTTGTAGAAGCTATAGGATTATCTCTTCCAGGAAATGGTACTCTTTTAGCAACTCATATAGATAGAAAAAAATTATTTCTAAAATCAGCTAAAAGAATAGTAAAAATAACAAAATCTTTTTATGAGAATGATAATTATTCAGTTTTGCCAAGAATGATTGCTAATAAACATGCGTTAAACAATGCAATGATTATGGATATAGCTATGGGAGGTTCTACTAATACTATACTTCATTTATTAGCTATTGCTCAAGAAGGAAAAGTTGATTTTAGCATGAAAGATATTAATCAATTAGCTAAAAAAGTTCCTAATTTATGTAAAATATCTCCGAATAGTAAAAAATACCATATGGAAGATTTTCATAGAGCAGGTGGAGTTATGGGGATATTAAGTGAATTAAATAAAATAAATTTGCTTAATGTTACTGTGAAAAATATATTAGGATTAACTTTAAAGAATACGATAAAAATTTATGATATTTTATCAACTAAGCATAAATTAGTGTTAAAAATGTTTAGAGCTGCACCAAAGGGAAAAAGAACTACAAAAGCATTTTCTCAAGGTTGCAGATGGAAACAATTAGATATAGATAGAAAAAATGGATGTATACGATCTAGTAAAAATGCTTATAGTAAAGATGGAGGATTAGCTGTTTTGTATGGAAATATAGCTAAAGATGGATGTGTTGTAAAAACTGCTGGTGTTTTAGAAAAAAATTATACTTTTTCTGGAAAAGCAAGAGTTTATGAAAGTCAAGAAGAAGCGGTAGATGCTATATTACATCTAAAAATAAAAAAAGGAGAGGTAATAGTTATCCGTTATGAAGGACCAAAAGGAGGTCCTGGAATGCAAGAGATGCTTTATCCTACTACTTATTTAAAATCTACAGGTATGGATGAGTTTTGTGCATTAATAACTGACGGTAGATTTTCTGGTGGAACTTCAGGTTTGTCCATTGGACATATTTCTCCTGAAGCTGCAAATAAAGGTTTACTAGCTTTAGTAAGAGATGGTGATATTATTAACATAGATATTCCTAATCGTTCAATAAACTTAATGATTAGTACCTTAGAAGTGAGTAAAAGAAAAAAAATAGAGGAATTCAGAAAAGAAAAAGCATATACTCCTCAAGATAGAGTTAGAAGAGTTTCTACTGCACTAAAAGTATATGCTAAGTTTGCTACAAGTGCTAATATGGGAGCGGTAAGAGATATTAAAGCATTATAATTTAACGGTTTTAGATTAATAAAAAATATTTTTTAAATTTGTGTTTTGTTGTTATATAAATAGTTTTAAAACAGAAATTGTTAGTATTGAAATATAACTATATATATAATCTAATATTAGTAATATTAAGTTAAATGGAGTAATTATGTCTAATTATTTTAATAAGTTGTGTTTTAGAAAAAAATTAATAGAAATAAAAAAGAGTAAATTTATAAATTCATCCGATTTTTTAAACGGGGTAAATTTTTTAAAAAATAAAAAAATAGTAATAATAGGTTGTGGGTCTCAAGGATTAAATCAAGGTTTAAATATGAGAGATTCTGGATTGGATGTTTCTTTTGCTCTTAGAAATGAAACTATTGAAAAAAAAGGAGTTTCTTGGAAAAACGCTATTCAAAATGAATTTTTAGCTTTAGATTATGAATCTATTATTCCTTTTGCGGATGTAGTTATTAATTTAACACCAGATAGAGAACATTCGGAAGTAGTGAAGAAAATATTACCAATGATGAAATCAGGTTCTTTTTTAGGTTATTCTCATGGTTTTAACATAGTGGAAGTTGGTGAAAAAATAAGGGAAGACATTACGGTGATTATGGTAGCTCCAAAATGTCCTGGTACTGAAGTGAGAGCAGAGTTCTTACGTGGTTTTGGAGTTCCAGCTTTAATAGCAGTTCATACTAACAATGATATAAAAAAAGAAGGTATGTATGCTGCAAAAGCATGGGCTGTTTCAATAGGTTCTCATAGAGCAGGAGTTTTAGAGTCATCGTTTATAGCTGAAGTAAAGTCAGATTTAATGGGTGAACAAACAATTTTATGTGGAGTTCTTCAGAGTGCTTCAATATCTTTTTTTGAAAAGTTAATTAGTAGTGGCATAAATGAAAATTATGCAGTTAATTTAATTCAAAATGGTTGGGAAAAAATTACTGAAACGTTGAAACAAGGTGGAATTTGGTTAATGTTAGATAGATTGTCTAGTTCTGCTAAAATTGAAGCTTGTAAATTATCTAACAAATTAAAGAATATGTTTTCTCCTTTGTACCGTAAGCATATGGATGATATCATTTCTGGAAAATTTTCAGAAAAAGTTATTAGCGATTGGAAAAATAATAATCAAGATTTAATTTATTTACGTCGAGAAAATAAAAATAGTGATTTTGAAAAAGCAAAAAAATCAGAAACTGTTCTTTTAGATCAAGAATATTTTGATAATGGAATAGTTATGGTTGCTATTTTAAAAGCTGGTATTGAACTATCTTTCGAAATTATGTTAGAATCTGGTATTTCTGCAGAATCAGCTTATTACGAGTCTTTACATGAACTTCCTTTAATTGCTAATACGGTTGCTAGGAAAAGATTATATGAGATGAATTTAGTAATATCTGATACTGCTGAATATGGAAACTATTTATTTACTAGAGAAGCTTTACCAATTTTTAGAAGTTTTATGTCCAGTTTAAATATAAATAAATTGAATCAATTAGTTAAAAAAAATATAGTGAATAATGTTGAACTAAATGAGTTAAATAGAAAAATTTATAATCATCCTATTGAAGTAATAGGAAGAAAATTAAGAATATATATGAAACATACACAAAATTATTCTAAAGTAGTTATTAAAAAATAAAGGATGTTTTATTCATATAAAAAAATAATTTTATTAAATATAAATAAATATTTTTATAAATTTAAAAATATTTTAATATTTTAATTTTATTCAAACTATTTTTAAATTTATTTAAAGAAACATGTTCTAGTAATTATTTTTCTTTCTTTATATATATAAGAAATATATTTATTGTTAATAATTATCAAAAACACACTATTGCTTTTATAAAAGAGTTATTCTCGTTTATGACTAGAAGTAGTATTAATAAATATTAGTTATAATAAAAGATATTATTTATTTAATTAAATATAGTTTTTTTTTAAATAACATGATTTCATAGTTTAAACTTTCATTAGTATAGTAGAAAAATAAATGAAAGATAGAATAATCAAAAGAGTGAGAGATATAGATATTAAAGATTGAAAAAATTAACTTTTCATTCTTGTAGAACGTAGAGATATAAAATCTAAACTATATCTATTAAAAATAGATAGTAATTTATGCTTGGTGAGCAAGAATAGAATAATTTATTATATAAATTTACTTATAACTTATTGAAATCAAATAAAGTTTTAACAAACTTATTATAATAAAAATTTTTTGAATAGAATAATAATCTTTTTAATTTTAAACATAAATATGTTTTATATTATTTCTGATAGAAAAAAATTACTGAATGTTATAACTTGTAAAATAATTATTTAAAAAAATCGAACATGTTAAAATTTGATGATATTTTATATTTTCTTACTTGTTTATTCTAAAACAATAACGAAATAAAAAATAGTTAAAAAATCAATAATTTTTATTTGATTAATATACATATACAAACTTGATTTAGTATAAATTCAGTTTTTTATTATAAAACAATAGTTTTTCTTTAGTAGGTGATAACGATTAATCTATTTATTTATGTAGAAAGAGTTAGTTTAAAAGATTTTCATGCTTAAAAGCTTGTTTTATTCTATTAAAGTTATTAAATTAGAAGAAAATTATTCTTCTGTAAAAAACAAATAAAATCAATAATAGCTTAATTTCTTAAATAAAAATATATATATATAGTTTCATTTAGATCATGGAATAAGAAATAAGATAATAAATTAAAAAATAAAAAGATGAATCAGTAGTTATCATTCAGTAAAGTATATTTTTGATGATAAAAAGCCCTTTTTTTACTATAAAGTAATATACTATTTTGTATAGAAATAATTATTAGTCTCAGATTTTAGAAAAAGATTATATGAAAAGATTTTTTGTTAAATTTTTTTGATTGTATTAAATAATCAAATACAGTTATGAAATAATATTCATTGGAAATATTTTGCAGATCTTGATTAGAGACAAATGAAAAAAATAGGTCGTTTCTAAATTTAAAAGTTATAAAAAAACAAAAAAGATTATTGATGATAAAAATAATTTTATAACTTGAATTAATAATATTTAATTGATAAAAGAAAAATTTAATGCTAAAATAATAAAAGATGTTTTATTAAAAATATAAGTATACTTTACTAATAAAGATTAGTGTAAAAAACAATAAATTTGAAAGTATTTAACTTATGGTAATGTATTATTTTAATAGATTAAATTTTTACATGGTTTTGCTATTGGTATAGCAAAGGGGTTTTTCTCGAACATAAAAAGTGTTTATTAATATAATGTAGAAGAAAAAAGAAGGTTGTTTTAAATTTGATTTGATTCATGATTAATTAATATTGGTGTTAACGTTTTGTAATTTTAGAAAAAGATATGATATACTTAACAAATAATAAATAAAATTGTTAGTTTTTTTACGAATTACTTAAAGAAGATATAATATAGAAAAGTAGATTATAGTAATATCATAATTTATAATAATTATATATATTAATGAATTTTAAATTTTTTATTTGAAAAAGTTATATTTTTTAATTTTTTATTAAAACAGTAAAAATTTTAGCAAAGCTAGTTTTTTTTTTTTTTTTATGATAAACTAAATTTTAGTATTATACTATAAGTATAATACATTAATAAATTCAACAATACTGAATTATTAATTATTTAATATAAATTATTATTTATTTAATTTTTATATCGTAACTAATTTTTAAAAAGTGATTACATGATTATGAAAACAAAATACGTTATTTCTATAACAGATAATAATTTTAAGGAAAAAATATTAGAAAACAAAGGATTTTCATTAGTAGATTTTTGGGCTAATTGGTGTCATCCTTGTAAATTATTAGCACCTGTACTGGAAGAAGTTGCGAAAGAATATACAAGTAAATTATTATTTGCGTCAATTAATGTAGAACATAATAGTATCATATCTAATAAATATTCTATTAAAGGTATTCCTACATTGTTATTATTTAAAAATGGAGAAGTTTCAGCAAATAAAGTAGGATTTGTATCTAAACAAGAGTTAATAAGTTTTTTAGACGAACATTTAAAATAAAAAATATATATAATATTTTTCATAATTTTATATGAAAAAATAAATTTTCTAATTAAATTAAAATAAATATTTTAATTTTGTATATTTTTATCCATTTCTTTTAATACCATAATGTATTTAGTATTTTATTTCAATTAATACATTATTTTTTTAAGGATTATCCCACGTTTACTAAGAACCCACCAATATGAATTTAACTGAACTGAAAAATAAACTAGTGTCAGAATTAATTATTCTTGGCGAAACTATGGGATTAGAAAATTTGGCACGTATGCGAAAGCAAGATATAATATTTTCAATATTAAAACAACATTCAAAAAGTGGAGAAGATATATTTGGAAATGGTGTTTTAGAAATTTTACAAGATGGTTTTGGGTTTTTACGTTCAGCAGACAGTTCTTATCTTGCTGGACCAGACGATATTTATGTGTCTCCTAGTCAAATAAGAAGATTTAATTTACGTACTGGAGATACTATTTCAGGAAAGATACGTCCACCAAAAGAAGGTGAAAGATATTTTGCTTTATTAAAAGTAAATCAAGTTAATTATGATAGGCCTGAAAACGCAAGAAGTAAGATTTTATTTGAAAATTTAACCCCGCTGCATGCTAATTCTAGATTAAGAATGGAAAGAGGTAATGGATCTACAGAAGATTTAACAGCAAGAGTACTTGATTTAGCTTCTCCTATTGGTAGAGGACAACGTGGGTTAATTGTAGCTCCTCCTAAAGCTGGAAAAACTATGCTTTTGCAAAATATAGCTCAAAGTATTGCATATAATCATCCAGAGTGTGTTCTAATGGTTTTGTTAATAGATGAGCGTCCAGAAGAAGTTACAGAAATGCAACGATTAGTAAAAGGAGAAGTAGTAGCTTCTACTTTCGACGAACCAGCTTCTAGACATGTTCAAGTTGCTGAAATGGTGATAGAAAAGGCAAAAAGATTAGTTGAACATAAAAAAGATGTAATAATTTTATTGGATTCGATTACTAGATTAGCTAGAGCATATAATACAGTAGTTCCTGCTTCCGGAAAAGTGTTGACTGGAGGAGTAGATGCCAATGCTTTACATAGACCTAAAAGATTTTTTGGAGCAGCAAGAAATGTTGAAGAAGGTGGAAGTTTGACAATTATAGCTACAGCGTTAATAGATACTGGTTCTAAAATGGATGAAGTAATATACGAAGAATTTAAAGGAACAGGAAATATGGAATTACCATTATCTAGAAAAATAGCAGAAAAAAGAGTTTTTCCGGCTATAGATTACAATCGTTCTGGTACCAGAAAAGAAGAATTGTTAACTACTATAGAAGAATTACAAAAAATGTGGATTTTAAGAAAAATCATTCATCCCATGGGTGAAATAGATGCAATGGAGTTTTTGATTAATAAATTAGCTATGACAAAAACTAATGATGAATTTTTTAATATGATGAAGAGGTCTTAATTAAAATATATTTATAATACAATTTTATTGTGCTAAATAGTAGTTAGTATTATACGAAAGAAAAACTATATAGATATACCATTTTACAAATTTTATTAAATATTGAAATTTTAAAATAAAAGACATTAAATTTAATTTAATATCTAGATTTAGTTTTTTTATAAATATTTTGTTTTTTATGTATTCTTATTAAGACAATAAAAAATATATATATTTATTTTTAAAAAATCCATATATATCTATTAATATATAGATATTTATAGGCGCTTATAGCTCAATTGGATAGAGCTTTACCCTTCGAAGGTAAAGGTTTCAGGTTCGAGTCCTGATAAGCGTATATTTTATTTTATAAATTAGTAAAAAATTATTTTAGACAAATTCAATAATTTGTATATAATAATATATATAAATGATTTTTTTTAAAATTTAAAAAAAAAAAAAGAAATAAAGAAGAATAGTTTTATTGGTGATTATAGCTCAGCTGGTAGAGCGCTGGATTGTGATTCCAGTGGTCATGGGTTCAAATCCCATTAATCACCCAAAATGTAAAAATAATTATAGATTTAAATATATATGTAATTTTTTATTTCAAACTGTATAGTTTTCGGCGAATAGCGCAGCTTGGTAGCGCAACTGGTTTGGGACCAGTAGGTCAGAGGTTCAAATCCTCTTTCGCCGATAAAAATGATTTATAGTTTTTTATAGTTAAATTTTTTATAAGAGTAAAAATAGTTTAAACAATTTAAATGTATATAAAATAATATTTATTTTAAGACATAGTATATTTTATATTAAGTATATAAATGTTTTAGTTTTATTAAGTTAATAATAAATTAAATAAAAACAATAATCATTATTGTATAATAATACAATTAATGGTTTTATTTTTTTGTTTTTTTTAAAATATTAGTTGTTCAATCTTTTAGCGGATTTATAGTAATTAAAATTAATAGATTATTTTTTAAACACTTTTTTTTGTAGCTATATTTAATGCTTATATAAGTTAAATTTAATAATTTAGCATGTATAAAATTAAGATACTTTATCGTATATATTTATCATTTTCAAATTTATGATATAAGATATAATCTTAGCATAGTAGATGTACTTATTGAATAGGTTTTAATTAGAGTTAAAATTATGAATGATAAAAAAAAATATTTTTTTCTAAGATGCATGGGTTAGGAAATGATTTTATGGTGGTAGATAATAGATTTCAAAATATATTATTTACTGTTTCTTTAATTAAAAAATTATCCCATAGAAACTTAGGGGTTGGTTTTGATCAGCTATTATTAGTAGAAAAAGTTACAACATGTAATGTAGATTTTTTATATAGAATTTTTAATTCTAATGGATCAGAAGTAGAACAGTGTGGAAATGGTGCAAGGTGTTTAGCTTATTTCTTGTTAATTAAAAATATAACAAAAAAAAAAATTATACGATTAAAAACTTTAACTAGAAACATAGAAGTTTCTTTTTTAAAAAGTAATTTAATTCAAGTAAATATGGGTTTTCCGTTATTTAATACAGAAGATATTCCTTGTTTAAAAAAAAATGTAGTAGAAAATTGTTATTCTGTTATTTTTGAAAATACAAATATAATCTTTAGTGTTGTATCGTTAGGAAATCCTCATTGTGTTATTATTTGTAAAAATATTGAAAAAATAGATATTGTTCGAATAGGTAATTTTCTACAAACATATAGTATTTTTCCAAAGGGAGTAAATGTTAGTTTTGTAGAAGTAATTAATTTTTATGAAATCAAATTAAGAGTATATGAAAGAGGAGTAAATAAAGAGACGAGAGCATGCGGTAGTGGAGCTTGTGCTTCTGTAGTTATATTAATTAGTAAAAGGCTATTGTCAAATGAAAAAAAAATAAAAGTGAATTTGCCTGGAGGTTTTTTATATGTTAAATGGAAAGGAAAAAATAATTATATATATATGATAGGTTTAGCTACTCATGTTTATGATGGTATTTTTTTCTTAAAAAAGTAAATTTTATATTTTAAACATATTTTTTTTGAAATAAAAATAATAATAAAATAATTATAGATTTATTTTTTTAAAATTTATATCAAAACATATTGACATTTAATATATTTATATATTTAAAATACTTATATATAATAATGAAGAAATATTTTGTTTATTTGAAATAAGTCATAAATATACAATAAGTAACGATACTGACTAGTAATTAAATATTAGTAGTAAAAAAATTATCTGTAATAATAATTTTTGTTTAAAATTTGTATATTCAAGTAAACAACAAAATGTTAGTATTTTAAATAGTAAAGAACAATTAAAAAATATTTGGTATATACAAATAATTTATGTACTTTTATTTTTAATTTTTTAATGTCGAATATAATTCGATATGTTTTCAGTTACATATATATAGTTATATTATTTAAATTCACAGAAGTATTTTTAATAAAAAATATAATATTTATTTTTAATAATATTGAACGTATTTAATATATAAAAAATAGTTATATATAAATATAAATTTTTATTTGTATGTAAAAATTTTTAAGTATAATGTATTATATACTTAATATAATATTTAAATGTAGTAATAAATACTATTATTACATAACATATAAATATGTTTATTTTCTTAATATATTTTAGTAAGTAAAATTATGCTTGATTAGCAATGAATAATATAAACGATTTATTGAATGTATGGTTTAATTTTAAAAAAAATACTACCGTTAATCTTGATTACATATGATTCATTAGAAATTACGAAAGTAAAACATTTGAAGAGGACGTAGAATTATGTCAAATATTGAATTAGTTAATTCAAACAGTTCTACTATTAAAAATGATATACAAGAAAACAATTTAACTACACTTATTAAAAATTTAAATAACAGTAATAACGATATAAATGATGGTAAAAATCTAAATGCAACTTCAGTAATTTTATATGATCCTACAACTAGTGAAGGAGAGTATATTTCTAGTGATAACAATGGAGTAAATCAAGATTCAGATTCTTCTCGTATTGAACGTGTAGATAATGTAGATAATAATAAATTTATTGCAATTGATAATTTAAATTTTTTTTCTTTTTCTTCTTTAATTCCAAAACTTTTTTTTTCAAATAATTCAGCAGAATTAAAAGATACAGATAAAAATTTTTTTACTCGTATGTTTGGTAGCTTACCAATGATGGGAGTTACTGTTGACTTAGGATCTATAGATTCTGATAAACCAGAAGAAGACGCTATATTTTCTAAAAATATTGATTATTCTAAATTAAATTCTACAGTTGCGAATGTTTCTAAAGATGTAGTAGAAACTGTAAATGAAAAAATTATTCCAATATTTCATAGATTTAAACATGTTAAAAATAAAGTATGTGATTTTTTAGGAATAGATTATGAAGGACAACAAGTAGAAAAGGAATGTTATAATAACTATGGTATGCCTATTTCTTCTGTTTCGGTAGGAAAAAATGATAATGAACGTTTGATTACTCCAGATAAAAATTTTCCTTATATAGAACGAGTAAATCCTTTATTAAATTCTCAAACAAATATTAATTGGGCATATCTTTCTAAAGACATTGCATTTTTAGAAACTAAAGATGTTAAAAACGAATTAGAAGATGAATTTAAAGAGATTAAAAACTCTAACAATTTAAGTAATAATTTTACAAATAAGTTTAAAAAATCAGAGTATGTATGGAACGATTCGTTATTACAAAACCAATCTTTAGATCAATTTATGCGTGACTTTAAAGAAAAAATACCAGATTTAGAAGACCAGAAAATATTTTCTGTACTTGCTAGCAAAAAGTTATTTGAAGTTCCTCATGAATTCATTAGAGAAAACTATCCACAAGTTCATAGTTATGAAAATCAAGATCCTATTTACCGTTATGAATTTATCAAATCAGAGAACAATGAGCATCAAGTAATAGCTACTAAAATTATTCAGTCAAATAAGTTAGAAAAACAAGGTAGTTCTGAAAAAAATATGTTCGGTGTGAGAACAATTGTTACTTTTGATCGAAACCGTATATCGGATATAGAATATCAAATTTTAGTACAGTAAAAGTAATTTATTGAAAAACATTAAAAAAATTTACAATTATTAATTATTTTAATTCTATTTAAAAAAATGTAAAAACAAATTTTACTATTTATTATAGTAAAATTTGTTTTTAATGAATTTAATTTATTAAAATAAATGATTGATTAATTATTTTAATAAATTTAAAGTTCTATTATAAATAATATTTTTTGATTCCATCTAATTTAGATATACTTATAAAAAATAGAAAAACATCGATTTTTATCGTATTGATTGACAATACATATATAAATACATTTTATATAAATTTGATTTTAATTGTACTTAATAAAGCGAATTACACATAATTTTTTTTTATAAATTTCATATATAAAACACTATTTTTATTAGTATTGTATATATTGTTGTATTTTGAATGCAAAATTTAAAATATTTTCAAGAAGCATAATAGCATTTTTGTATTTAAATATTAATTGAACAACTAAAATTATGGTTTAAATATATTTAATTGTTTAACTATTTAAAAAATTTTATATATATTTTTATTTTTACCAATAGTTTTCGCTACTAATATTTCCATGGTTTTTTTTAAAGTTTTTTTTCATTTTATAATTCTTTTGAAGAACATCGCATGTTTCTTTTACCATATTAGGATTTCCACATAACATTACATGAGATGTATGAGGAGAAATGAAATAGTTCACTGATTTTTCTAATTGTTGATTTATGAGTAGATTTGGTATTCGACCAAAAAGAGATGCTTTTGTTTTTTCTCTGCTTACAATGCTTTTAAAAATTAGTTTTCCATAGTATATTTTTTCTAATTTTTGTATAGTACTTGAATATGTTAGGTCTTGTGAGTATCGAACTGCATGAATTAGTATTATATGTTTAAATTTTTTTATCTCTTCATTTTTTTGTTGTAATATTGATAAATATGGTCCTATTGCAGTTCCTGTAGCTATCATCCATAATATTTTACAACTAGAAATATTATTTAGCGTAAAACATCCGAATGATTTTTTAGTAATAAAAACTTTATCTTTAGGTTTTAAAGAATATAAAGTTGGGCTTAAACATCCTTCTGAAATACGGGATATATAAAATTCTAATATATTATTATTTGGAGGATTAACGTAAGAATAAGCTCTTTGTATTCTTTTTGTGTTGCCTGTTAAAATAGAAATTTTAGAAAATTGTCCTGCAATAAAATTGTCTATTTTTGCAGTCATAAAAACAGTAAATAATTGATCTGTCCATTTTTTAATTCGTATAATTTTAGCAGTTGTCCAGATTGACATATTTTTATATCCTGATCTTTGTGTTTTTTAGATAGATAGTATTTGATTATTTTTAATAAAATGAATCAATATTTTTTATATTTTTATTAAAAATTTATATTTTTGCAAAAAAATATTTTTAATACATATTTATATTTTATTAGATTTTTGCTATTTATAAATCATAAATTAATTTATACATATAAATATATGTTATTATTTAGAACGGTATTTTATTGTATTGTTTATAAAGACAAATAGTGTTTAATTAATTTTAAAAAGATAGAAAAATATATGTACATAACATATTTAGCATATGTAGATAAAACATATTGTCTATTTAAAAAACATTTATAAATTTTGTTGATTTAAATATATTACATAATAAATATTTTAAATTATTTAAATAATGGTGATTAAAAAAATAATATGTATCTTTCTATCTCATAGAAAAAAATTGAGACAGAAAAGATTTAATAATTTTAATTAAATGTAATAAAAAATAAAAATTTTATAAAATAAATCGACTAAGATCTTCATTATAAATTAATTTATCTAAATATTTACTAACGTATTTTTCATCAATAGTAATTGTAACACCTTGATTTTCACTAGCATTAAATGAAATTTCTTCCATTAATTGTTCTAAAACAGTATATAATCTTCTTGCTCCTATATTTTCCATTGATTCGTTAACTTTCCAAGCAGCTTTGGCTATAGCAGATATTCCTTCTTGAGTGAAAATAACATTTACTTTTTCCGTTTTTATTAGTTCTGCGTACTGCATAGTAATTGAATGTTTAGGTTCAGTTAAAATTTTTTTAAAATCTTCTATAGTTAAAGCATTCAATTCGACTCTAATAGGTAATCTTCCTTGTAGTTCTGGGATTAAGTTAGAAGGAGTACATACTTGAAACGCTCCAGAGGCAATGAATAAAATATGATCTGTTTTAACCATCCCATGTTTTGTAGAAACAGTACATCCTTCTATTAAAGGTAATAAATCACGTTGAACTCCTTCTCTAGATATATCAGGACCAGAGGAGTTATTATTATTTCTACAAATTTTATCAATTTCATCGATAAAAACTATTCCATTTTGTTCAACAGCATAAATAGCTTTTTGTTTTAATTTTTCTGGATTTACTAATTTTCTAGCTTCTTCTTCAATTAATAAATTTAGAGCATCTTTTATTTTAAGTTTGCGTACATTTTTTTTATGTCCACCTACATTTTGAAACAATGACTGTAATTGTCCAGTTAACTCTTCCATTCCAGGTGGAGCCATAATTTCCACTCCTACTGGAGTTACTGCTATATTTATTTCTATTTCTTTATCGTCTAGTTTTCCTTCTTTTAATTTTTTTCTAAAAGATTCAATAGTAGTTACAGGTTTTTTTAAATTTTCAGGTTCTCCCCATTTATTTTTTGGAGTAGGAATTAGAACCTCTAATATTCTATCTTCAGCTAGTTTTGATATTTGGGATTTGTTTTTCTCAATAATTTGCATACGTACTATTTTTATAGCGACGTCGGTTAAGTCTCTAATTATAGAATCTACTTCTTTTCCAACATATCCTATTTCTGTAAATTTCGTAGCTTCTACTTTTATAAAAGGCGCTTTAGCTAGTTTAGCTAATCTTCTTGCTATTTCTGTTTTTCCAACTCCAGTCGGACCAATCATTAAAATATTTTTAGGCGTTACTTCATATTTTAGTTCTTCATTTAATTGCATTCTTCTCCATCTATTTCTTAGAGCTATAGCTACTGCTCGTTTTGCTTTTTTTTGACCAACAATAAATTTATTTAGTTCATTAATTATTTCTATTGGAGTCATTGAAGACATAAAATAGTCCTTATTTCTCTGAGTTTAATTCTTTAATAGTAAATGAGTGATTGGTGTATATACATATATTTGCAGCAATTTTAAGCGATTTTTCTACTATACTAATAGCTTCTAGTTTAGTATTTTCTAGTAAAGCTCTAGCTGAAGCTTGAGCGTATGAACCTCCTGATCCAATAGCAATTAAATCATTTTCTGGTTGAATTACATCTCCATTTCCAGTTATAATTAAAGAAGTACACTTATTAGCTACCGCTAATAGTGCTTCTAATTTTCTTAGAATTTTATCAGTTCTCCAATCTTTTGCTAATTCGATAGCTGCACGTAATAGTTGTCCTTGATATATTTCTAATTTTCTTTCAAACAATTCAAATAGAGTAAAAGCATCTGCTGTACTTCCAGCAAAACCAGCTAATACTTGTTCATGGTAAAGAGATCTTACTTTTTTAACATTGCTTTTCATAATAGTATGCCCTAAAGTAGCTTGTCCATCTCCTCCAATAACTACTTTTTTATTTAATCGGACACTCAGTATAGTTGTCATTAATAAATAATTCCTTTTTTAAAATTGAAAAAAATCTTAGTTATAACCATTAAATATAGTTTTATATAAAAGTAAATATTAAAAAAAAAGATATTATATATATTATATATAATATATATATATATAATATATATATATTATATATAATACTCTATAATTTTATAGGTGTTATTTAGTATGATAAAATTAACTATATTTATAGTGTTATTTAACAAATTGTATGGAGGTTTTTAAAAATCTATGCAATTATTGCAAATAAATTAAATAATTAATATTTAATTTATAGTTTTATGCAAAAATGAAAAGATTATATTAGCAGTAAGGTTTTGTTTTATAGTAATATGACTTTATCGCATAATATTTATTATATGGGTATATTACTAGGATTAGTTTTATTTGATAGTATATTAGTACAATTTATCATTTATAATGAGCAAATTAAATATATATAGCTATTTTTTAGCTAGACTATAAAATGTATCGAATATAAACTTTTTTTTAGAATATGGTAAAGTATATATTATAATTTTTAATTATTAGTACTTTGCTTTTGAGTATAAAATTAATAAATAAATTATATTTTTATAGTTTTTACATTATAAACTAAAAAAATTTATCATAAGGAATATGTCGATGAAGAAAAATATACATCCAAAGTATACTAAAATAGTAGCTACTTGTTCTTGTAATAATAAAATAGAAATATTTTCTACTATAAATATAGATATTGGTTTAGACGTATGTTCTAAATGTCATCCATTTTACACAGGAAAACAAAGAGTATTAGATAAAAAAGGTAGAATTGATAGATTCAACAAAAGATTTTCTTTGTTTTCAGAAAGTATAAAACAGAAATAGTGTAAGTTTATATATTATTAAATTTAGTTAAATACATATTTAATAATTAAAATAAATATGAATATAAATATAAATATAAATATATTAATAATGTCGTTCTTTTAAATATTTTATATAAAAAATATATTACTAAAATATTTTCTGATAAATTAATCTAATTTATTAGATTAATTTAAGTAGATCTATATTTAGATGTAATAAGATAATAAATAATTACTAGACATAATGAATGAGATAAATATAGTTAAATATTAATATATATAAAAATACTTAAAAATAATATTTGTATTAGCGGGAAACGAGATTCGAACTCGCGACCCCAACCTTGGCAAGGTTGTACTCTACCAACTGAGCTATTCCCGCAAGTAAAAATATAATTTATTATTATAGTACAACTATGTCTATTATACTGAAATTTATAGTATTTTCAAGTATTCTAGGTGTTGTTGTTTTTTATATAAAAAATAATTTTATATTAATTAATTTTAACAAAAATTGATAAAAAAATTCTTCTTATAATATTTTAGTTCTTTTATTGATTCTAATAAATCGTTTTTTGCATTGTGAATAGATTGTTTTTTAAACAGTTTTAAATAAGGATTCCATCTTTTAATTAATTCTTTTATAGTACTAACGTCAATAGATCTGTAGTGAAAATATAATTCTAATCTTTTCATATATTTTAGTAAAAATTGTCTATCTTTATTTATACTGTTTCCGCATAGAGGAGAAGAATTTCTTGGGATCCATTTTTTTAAAAATAGAATAATTTCTTTTTCAGCTTTTTTTTCGTTATATGAACTCGTTTTTACTTTATCTAATAGTCCTGTTTTTTTATGTGTTATTCTATTCCATGAGTTCATAAAATGTATAGTTTTTTTTGATTGATTAATAGCAATACATGGTCCTATAGACAAAATATTTAAATGAATGTCTGTAACAATAATCGCGATTTCAATAATTTTGTGAAAATTTGGATTTAAACCTGTCATTTCTAAGTCTATCCATACTAAATTATTAGAGTTCATGGAATAAAATTCCTAATTAAGAAATAGTTATATTTGAATAAAATTATTAAAAAAATAATATATTATAATTTAACTAATGATTTGTTTTAAAAGATAGTTATTTTTTGAATTTATATATAATTTTATTATTGCTTATATAAATATAAATATATAGTATGTTAATTTAAGAATCATTAAAATAGAAAAATAAATACTTGAGAAAGTATAATATATTAATATATAGTATAGAATTGAATTATATATTGTATAAGGTATACATTTTACATATTTTAAATATTAAATAGGATTTGCTTTATGAATACAATAAATCCAAATGAAACTAATTCTTGGAAAGAATTAAGTGATCATTTTAAGATTATAAGTAAAATACATATAAAAAATTTTTTTGTAAAAGACACTAGTAGATTTAAAAATTTTTCGCTAGTATTTAATAATAAAATGTTAGTAGATTTTTCAAAAAATAATATTTCAAAGAATACAATAAAATTACTAATACAACTTTCTAAAGAAATGGGTTTAGAAAAATCTATAAAAGATATGTTTTCAGGTGAGAAAATAAATAAAACAGAGAATCAACCAGTATTGCACATAGCATTACGTAATATGAGTAATAATCCAATTTTAGTAGATAGACAAAATGTAATGATAGATATAAAAAATAGTTTAAAAAAAATGAAAGTGTTTTCAAACTTAGTTATAAAAGGTAAATGGACTGGATATACTAATAAGAAAATTACCGATATTGTTAACATCGGAATAGGTGGATCTCATTTAGGTCCAAATATGGTTATAGAATCTTTACAACAATATAGAAATCATTTAAATATACATTTTATATCCAATATTGATTCTTGTAATATTTTAAATATTTTAAAAAAAATAAATTTTGAAACAACTATTTTTTTAATTTCTTCAAAAACTTTTACTACGAAAGAAACAATGACAAATGCAATGACAATAAAAAATATTTTTCTAAAAAAAACAAAAATAAAAAAGAGTTTAGAAAAGCATTTTTTTGCATTAACTACGAATGTACAATGTGCTGAAAATTTCGGAATTTCAAAAAATAATATATTTAGATTTTGGAATTGGGTTGGAGGGAGGTATTCATTATGGTCTTCTGTTGGACTTTCTATTTCCTTAGCTATTGGATATAAAAATTTTATTAGTCTTTTAAAAGGAGCTTATGACATGGACGTGCATTTTTCTAGTGAAAGATTAGAAAAAAATATACCTGTTATATTGGCATTAATTGGAATTTGGTACAATAATTTTTTTAATACAGAAACAGAAGCTATTCTTCCATACAATAATTATATGCATAAGTTTGTAGAGTATTTACAACAAACTAATATGGAATCTAATGGAAAAAATATAAATAAACAGGGAAAAAAAGTATCCTGGCAAACAGGCCCTATAGTATGGGGAGGAATAGGTACAAATAGCCAGCATGCTTTTTATCAATTACTTCATCAAGGAACGAAATTAATTCCTTGTGATTTTATAATTCCTATTAATAAAACAAATGAATTTCAAAAACATAATATTCAATTATTAGCAAATTTTTTAGCACAAACAAAAGCATTAGCATTTGGTGAAAGTAGTGATGTTTTTGAAGAAGACGTAAATAGTAATATACAAATTAGTAATAATAAAAAGTTATTTTCAACTTTTAAAAACTTTGATGGAAATAAACCTAGTAATTCTATAATGTTAGATATATTAGATCCATATAACTTAGGTTCATTAATTGCTTTATATGAACATAAAACGTTTGTTCAGGGAGTAATATTTAATGTTTATAGTTTTGATCAGTGGGGTGTTGAATTAGGTAAAAAAATGGCTAATGATATTGAAAAGAGTTTAGATAGTAAAAATCAATTTGATCTTTCTTTTGATAGTTCGACTAATGGATTAATAAAGTTTTATAATAATGTATGACTGAATTATTGAATTTTCTGATTTATAATTAATAGATTAAATTTTGATAGTACATTTAATTTATAGTTATAAAAATATAGTTATTTTATATTATAAATAATATTTTTTATAACAATATTTATTTTTATAAATTATAAATACAGGTATCGAAAATATGTAGAAGAATACTGTTATTTTAACATATATATATATATTATATAGATGTATCAGGTTAAAATATAAAATTTATACTGTTTTAGTATGCATATAGATACTATTTATACGATGAATACTATTTATAATATATAATTGTCATTATTTATAATATAGAACATTAAAAGAAAATTATCTGAAGTTATATCATTTTTGTATATTTAAATAAATAAAAAATATACTTGTATATAATTATTGTAATTAAATGTAATTTTTTTAAAGTAAAATGTAGTAATCATTTTTTAAGTAATGAAAATATTAAATTTATCGAAGATAAACTAATATTTTTAGGTTTGAAATAAAAAATAATTTGTTTGAATAGTTTAAGTAAATTTTATGGAATATATTTTCTATTTAAAATAGAAGAAGTTATGACATTCAGAAAATCGTTTGTAATATTTATTATGGGTCCTACAGCATGCGGAAAAACTTCATTCGCTATAAATCTAAAAAAAATTCTTCCTATTGAAATTATTAGCGTAGATTCAGGATTAATTTATAGAGATATGAATATAGGGACTGCTAAGCCTACTAGTTTTGAATTGTTAAATGTACCTCATAAGTTAATAAATATAAAAGATCCTACTGAAACGTATTCAGTAGCTGAATTCTTTCATGATGCAAAAAGAGAAGTAAAAAACATACAATACAGGGGGAATATTCCAGTTTTTGTTGGTGGAACAATGTTATATTATAAAGTTTTATTAAATGGATTGAAATCTAGTCCGAAAAAGAGTACAAAGTTAAGAAATTCTATTATTAATATTTTAAAAAATAAAGGGACACAATATATATATAATTTTTTAAAGAAAAAAAATTCAAAGTTAATAAAAAAAGTTCACCCACATGATTCTTATAGATTATTTAGAGCATTAGAATTAAGTATTTTATGTAAAAAAAGTTCTTTAATAGAAAATAATATGGATATTAACGAAAAGTTTTTAGATAATATATGTCAATTTGCACTAATACCAAAAAACAAACATACTTTATATAATAATATAAAAATTCGATTGCAAACTATGTTGGAATCTGGTTTTGAAGACGAAGTAAAAATGATTTTATCTAAAAAAAATATTCATGAAAATTTGCCGTCTATGCGTTGTGTTGGTTATAGGCAGATGTATAAATACTTAACTAATAAAATAAATTATAATCAATTAGTTCATGAAATAATGAAAGCTACTGTTTTTTTAGCAAAAAGACAAATGACATGGATTCGTAGTTGGAAATCCTTGTATTATTTAGATTCTGAAAATAAAAATCTAGCTACTGATACATTATTAACTGTTTTAAATAAACAACAATATATTTAGATTAAATAAAGTTAAATATATTTTAATTATAAATATATAATGTTGTCGTAATTTATATAGTTTTAAAGAAAAATAGTTAATAAAAGATTTGATAATTAACTATCTTTTGCATATAAATAAAATTCTTTCATGTTTTTAATTATTTAAATTATATATAAAGTATATATACGGTATATACTAAAATTAGTACAAGAAAGAGTATGTGAGGAGATAGTTATGTCAAATAAAAAAAATTCTAATAAGATAAAAAAAGATGCATGGGGACATGAAAAAATAGAACATAATAATGTTCGTAAAGAAAAAAAAATATTAGAAATTAAAGATAAATGCGATAAAAAAAATAATTTATTAAATTTAAATTATTCAAGTTATAAAAATAAGAAAAAAAAAAATTTTTTTGTAAGATTTAAAAAAATATTTACATATGTTATTTTTATTTTTTTATTTTTTTGGATGTTAACTGGTTTATATTTAATTTATTATTCGAATCAGAAAACTCGAGATTTTTTTTGGAGAATTAGTAATTTTATACAACCAGAGTTCAATTGGAATAAAAAATTTGAACGCTTATTAGATTTGACAGATTACAAAAATGTAAAAAGTAAAATTGTTTCCTTCAAACTTATAACTAAAAATAATTGTAAAGTGCAAGTAAAAATAGAATTTTGTTATGAAATTTTTAATCCAACTCAATATTTTCTTTTAGTTAAAGAAAAAAAAATTAATTTTTATTTGAATCAAGCTTTGTTCTTTTGTTCTAAAAGAATAATCGCGGAATGTTTAACTGATGACATATTAAGTTCTAAGATAATTGATATTCAAAAAAAAATTTTTAATGAAATATGCAAGCAAAAAACATTATATAGTATTGGAGTTCATGGAAAAGAAATAAAAGTGCATAGTATAAAATTAATTGACGATTACATCAAAGAATTAAATATTTTATAGTAAATCGTTCAAATATTGTTTTTCATTGATAATAATACTGATATCAGTATAAATACAAATATATTACAATTAATAATTATTTAAAAATTTAATGATTATAATATATGCATATATGAAACATATAATTGTATTTATAATATATATACACAAATTTTTATTTTTCTAATACACAGTGTATCTTTTTATCAATACGACTGATTAATTTATTAAAAAATGTTAGACTAAGATCTAGTGTTGTCCTATAAGGAGTTTAAAAAAAATAAATGTTTTATTTTATAAAAACTTAAACTTTTAATAAATAAAGTAGTTTACGTTAATAAATATTTTTTTTCAAAATACTAGTTGTAGAACAAGTACTAATTTTATTGTTATTAAAGATAAGTATATGAACTTATTTTTTTTAAATAAATACTTATTTACATGCAAACTTAATATATGAATGTATATTGTTAACTATAAAAAATTAAATAATTTTATTTTTTAATACTATTAAATTATATGTATTAATTTATTATTTAATTTTTTACAGAGTAAAATATTATCTAAAATGATTTGTATGATAAGATCACATTTTTTTAAATTAAGTATAATATTAATGTTTTTAGTAAGTGTTGATAATATTAATTTTTAATAATAAGTTGTATTTTAAAAATATGTACTCAATTGTTTAGATAGATATTAAATATATATATATATATAAATGTTTGTCGTAGAATAGAGCTTTTTAGTTTTTTTTTTTTATAAAATTAGTGTTGTATAAAAATAAAAACATAAAAAAGTGGTATTTTATATTTTAAAATAAAATTTTTAATTTATATAATATAATTTTTTATATGTAAAATATAAGTAAATATATTCTATTTAATTTTTTTGTTTTAAATAATATATATATATGACATATAGAATTACTATTTACCAATAACGGAAATGGTTTAAATCTTTATGAGTAAGGGATATTTAATAATGAAAAATAAAAGAATGGTTATATTAGGAATGCAGTGGGGGGATGAAGGAAAAGGTAAAATCGTAGATTTATTAACTAAATTTGTTGATTATGTAGTTCGATATCAAGGAGGTCATAATGCTGGACATTCAATTGTTTTAAATAATAAAAAAACTGTATTACATATAGTTCCTTCTGGTATTTTAAATAAAAATGTAATATGTGTTATATCTAATGGTGTAGTATTATCTCCTTGTAATTTTGTAAAAGAAATTAGTATACTTGAAAAAAAAGGAATTTCAGTAAAAAATAGATTATTTTTATCTGAATCAATTCCGTTATTATTAGAATATCATGTAGCTATGGATAAAGCTCGAGAAAAAAATTTAGATTTGCAATCTATTGGAACAACAGGTAGAGGTATAGGTCCTGCTTACGAAGATAAAATAGCCAGAAGATGTTTAAGAATTGGAGATTTAAAAGATATAAACTATTTTCAAAATCATGTAAAAAGAAATATAGATTATTATAATTTTCAATTAACTAATTTTTATCAATCAAAAAAAATAGAATATACTACAGTAATAAATGAGTTACATGAACATAGAAAGTATTTATTAAGTTTAGTAATAGATGTACATAGTACATTGCATAAAATGATTAAAAAGAAAAAAAACATAATATTTGAAGGGGCTCAAGGTTCTTTATTGGATATAGATCATGGAACATATCCGTATGTAACATCTTCTAATAGTACAATTGGTTCTGTTTTTTCGGGTACAGGAATGGGACTTTCTGCTATAAATTATATTTTGGGTATTGTAAAGTCATATACTACTCGAGTAGGTAATGGACCTTTTCCAACAGAACAATTTGGAACTATAGCAAATAGTATATGTAAAATAGGAAATGAATTTGGTTCTACCACTGGAAGAAAAAGAAGAGTAGGTTGGTTAGATTTAGTTTTAGTTAAGTATGCAGTAAAATTAAATTCGTTGAATGGAATATGTTTAACTAAAATAGATGTGTTAGATACTATAAAAGTAATAAATATTTGTATAGGTTATAAACATATAAAAACAGGTAAAAAAATATATAGTATTCCATGTTCCATAAATGATTGGAAAAATATAGTACCTATTTATAAAAAGTTTTTAGGATGGAATAAATCTACAGTTGGAATAACTGAATGGAATTTATTACCCGATTCTGCGAAAGATTATATTAAGTATATAGAAAGTATATTAAAAGTTCCAGTAGTTATAATTTCTACTGGTCCAGCAAGAGAAGATACTATTTTTATAAAAAAAAATTTTTAAAGTACATTTAAAAAAACAATAGTTTATGTTAGTGCATAAGTTATTTTATATACAAAAGTACAATTTTCTTATTATTAAAAATCATTTATATTAAACATTAAAGTAATAAATTCATTCTTAATTTTTTAAGTTTAATTCAATAAAATTAAATTATAAATAATGTATTATTTTTTTAGTTGTATACTGTATCAAAAATATTGACTCTATTTTTAAAATAAAATGCATTAAAGAATGGTTTTATAATTAAATATATATGAATTAAATGTAGGAGCTAATAGTTATGGTAGTCAGTGTCTACAAAAAAAATAGGTCAATTGTATTTTTAAGAAATTTACTTCTTTCTTGGATGAAAAAAAATAATAAAAGTGTTATAACCAAAGAACAAATAGAAAAAGTGTTAAAAATAGCAAGTTTAGAAGAAAAGCAAAGGTTAAAAAATACTTTATATTATATGGAGAAAAGAAAAGAATTATTATTAATTAGAAAATTAACATATATTTTAATAAATAAAAAAAATATACTTAAAGGAACAGTAGAAGGTCATCGTAATGGTTATGGTTTTTTTAATAATTCACATCTAAAGGAAAGTTGTTGGTTATCTAAAAAACAAATGAAAAACTGTATACATGGAGATTTAATTTCTGCATATGTTTTTAAAATGCCTGATAAAAAAAAATATGAAGCTGTAGTTATTAAAGTAAATACTGTTCATTCATCATTTATCACTGGTAAATGCTTTAAACGTAACAATAAATTTTTAGTTTTTCCCTATGATTTAAGATTTAATTTTCAAATATTAATAGTTGATAAAAATAAAAAAAAATCTGTTAAATCAGGATTTATAGTTATAGTAAAACTTATTAAAAGAGCTACAAAAAATAAAATAGCTACAGGTATAGTATATAAATTACTTGGAAAAACTATGACTGCATTACTAGCAGCACAAATAGCACTGCATAATTATTTTATTCCAAAAAAATTTTCTAAAGATGTTCAACGAGAAATAATTAATTTAGATGATAATTTTCCTGACGATGTAATTAATAATTATGTAGATTTAAGAAGTTTACCTTTAGTAACAATAGATGATGAGGAGGCTTTTGATTTTGACGATGCTATATGTTGTAGAAGTAATCAAGATGGTACGTGGAATGTATGGATTGCTATTTCCGATGTTAGTTATTACGTAAAACCTAATTCGTTATTAGATGAGGAAGCTAAAAATCGTAGTACATCTGTTTATTTTCCTTCTTATGTTGTTTCAATGCTTCCTAAAAATTTATCTGATAATTTATGTTCGTTGATTCCTAAAAAAGATAGATTATCTTTAGTTTGTGAAATAATTTTATCAGTGAAAGGAGATATTTTAAATTATAAACACTACCAAGCAATTATTAATTCTCATGCTCGTCTTACTTATACAGAATTGTATAATATTTGGAAGAACAAAAAATCAGTGTGCATTAAATATAATAAGTTGTTAACAGATTTACATTGTTTATATCAATTATATTTAGTCTTAAAATCTTCTCCAGTATTAAAAAATAAAATTTCTTTTAAAAAAAAAGAGTACAAGATAAAGTTGTCATCTTCTTTAAAAATAAAAGATATTTATAAAAAAAATATATATAATTCTCATGAGTTAATTGAATTGTGCATGGTTCTAGCTAATTTAGTGACAGCTCAATTTTTAATAAAAAATGAATCTTTTGTACCTTTCAGAAATCATGAACCTCCTGATGCAAAAAGTATTAGGAATTGTCAAGAAATACTACATGGTTTAGGTTTTTATTTAAATAAAGATATTGTACCTTGTACGATAGATTATTCAGCTATATTAAAACAATTATTTACTCACTCTCATTATGAAATTGTTCAAGAATTGTTACTACGTTCTATGAAGTCAGCTGTTTATAATGTAAATAATAAAGGTCATTTCGCATTATCTTTGCGTTGTTATACACATTTTACTTCTCCAATAAGACGTTATCCAGATTTATTAGTACATAGGGTATTGAAGTATGAGATTTTAAAAAGAAAAAATAAAAGAAAATGTTTTATAAATAAAAACGCGTTGTTTTATAAAGACAAAATAAATAAAATAGCTAATTATTGTTCTTTTGCTGAAAGAAGAGCTGAGTGTGCAGTAAGAGATGCAATAGAATGGTTAAAATGTGATTTTATAAAAAAAAAATTAGGAGAAGAGTTTGAAGGAACTATTTTTCATGTTGTTGAGTTCGGATTTTTTGTTAGGTTATCTAGGTTTTTAATTGATGGTTTAGTTCATATATCTACTTTAGGTGATAATAAGTATTTTTATGATAATCAGAAACAAAAGTTAGTTGGAAAATCGTCAGATTCATTTTTTTCTTTAGGAGATAAAGTTATAGTTAAAATACATACTGTTTCTACTGAATCTAGAAAAATTGAGTTCTTATTTTTATCAAAGAAAATATTTTTAAAGAAAAATAAATTTTTTATAAATTTATAATGATATATATTGATAATTCTATTAATATTTTCGTCTAAATATAAAATGAGATATAACTTTTTTGTTTTAAACATTATATTTTACAATATAGTTTAAAACTGATAGAAATATATACATATAAATTAAACTTTAAAAAAGCAATTTGTTATTATATTTGCACCTTTAATTAAATAGATTTATATATATTGAGTTTTTTACCTATATAATATATATTGAAAAGAATTGTGTAGTATTTAATGCTTTTATTATTTTTATAAAGAATATAGTAATAGTAAATGAAGTTGAATGATAGAAGAGGATCTTAATGAAATACTATGAAATAGTTTTAATGATTCATCCAGATAAAAGTGATAAAGTAAAAGTTTTTATAAGCAATTATAATAGATTTATTGTAGAGAAGAAAGGTAAAGTTCATAGAACTGAAGATTGGGGGAGAAGACAATTAGCTTATCCTATAAAAAAATTACAAAAAGCTCATTATATATTGATGAATATTGAATTAAGTTCTAATTATATTCATGAAGTTAGAAAAAAAATACAATTTGATAATTTTATTATACGACATTTGATTATGTGTACTACAAAAAATAATATTACGCCTTCTATTATGATGAATGCTGTCAAAGAACAACAACAAGAAAAGAGATTATCTCCGGTAACAAATAGATCATTGGTATCGTAAAATATTTATTACATAGAACTAATTGTAGTAATCACTAATATAATATATTTCATAGAATATTTTTATTAAAATTATATAGGAAATAAATATGGTAAGATATTTTAGAAGAAGAAAGTTTTGCAGGTTTACTGCAGACAAAACTTTGGAAATAGACTATAAAGATATAAATATGTTAAAAAACTATATAACAGAAAGTGGAAAAATAGTTCCTAGTAGAATAACTGGAACTAAAGCAAGGTATCAACGTAGATTAGCTCAATCTATTAAAAAAGCTAGATATCTAGCTCTTTTACCGTATACAGATTTACATAAATAATATGTGTTTAACTTTGAAAAAAGTAGAAAAATAATGAGACTAATTCTTTTAGAAAAAATAAAAAATATAGGAAATGCAGGACAGGTTGTAGAAGTTAAATCAGGTTATGCTCGTAATTTTCTGATACCTAAAGGAAAAGCTATTTTTGCTAGCAAAGAAAACATTAAAAACCATGAATTACATCAAAGAGAATTGGAAGAAAAATCATTTAAAAAAATTTTAAACGCTAAAGATAAAATAAATCAACTACAATCAGTAGGTAAAGTTATTGTTTATTCTCAAGCTGGAAGTAAAGGAAAGTTATTTGGTTCTGTCGGTCCTTCAGAAGTTGTTACTGCAATAAAATCATTAGGAATGGAAGTAAATAAAAAAGAATTAATTTTTAATGATGGAAATTTACATTATATAGGTGTACATACTATAGTTTTTCAACCGCATAAAAAAGTAAAAACAGATTTTTTAGTAGAAATTATTCCATGTTAGTTTATAAAAAAAAGTTACCCGATTTGATTTTTGTTAACGATTTTATATATATATATATATTTTCGGTAACATTAATTTTTATAAAAAATAATTAAATTTATAAAAAAATTGTTTTATAGTGCAAAATAATAAAGTTAAATTTTAATTTAAAAAAAATGAAAAATAAAAAAAATTATATAATTAAGTGTAAAATTTTAGATCCTAAAATAGGAACAAAATTTTCTATTCCTAAGTATGCTACTAATGGATCCTCAGGTTTAGATTTAGTGGCATGCATTAATAAAAATATAGATTTAATTCCAATGAAAAGCATTTTAATTTCTACTGGAATAGCTATTTATATAGCGGATACCAGTATTACTGGTATTATTGTACCTAGATCTGGATTAGGTCATGAAAAAGGGATTATTTTAGGAAATACTGTAGGATTAATAGATTCAGATTATCAAGGTGAACTTATGATTTCAGTTTTAAATAGAACTAATAAAAAATTTCTAATTTTTCCTGGAATGCGTATCGCTCAAATTATATTCGTACCTATTTTTAAACCAACATTTAAAATAGTAAAAACGTTTAAAGAAAAAACAGATAGATGTATAAACGGATTTGGACATACTGGAACAAAATAAAAATTTAATTTTATAAATAAAATATTTAAATTTTAAAAAATAAATTTTTTTTTAAATATAAATATAAATTATAACCTATATAAAAATTTTTTAGTAATATCGAAAGTAATATTACATTAATTTAATAATAAATATGGAAATAAAAATAATAAAAAGTATTCATTTTTTAGTTAAGTAATTTATATCTAGTAATTATAGATTTATAAAAATTGATAATTATATTTATAATTATAAATTAATTTTATATAAGTCAAGACTTATTTTTACTTGACCCCTGCTGGATTTGAACCAGCGACCAAGCGATTATGAGTCGCTTGCTCTTACCACTGAGCTAAGGGGCCGAAATGTTTTTTATTATACCATATATAATAATAATTTATCTATATAAATTTATTTAGATAAAGTTACATATCCTTAGTTTATTTCTTGTAATGAATATATTTCTATTTTATAGGTGTAAAAAAAATTATAATTTTGACAACTTTTATTTTTATTGATATATTATATATAATTCCTCTGTAGTTCAGTTGGTAGAACAGCGGACTGTTAATCCGCATGTCACTGGTTCGAGCCCAGTCGGAGGAGAAGTATTATTTACTTTAAAAGTAAATAATATTTTTAACATTCTAAATGTTTTTAATAAACTATACTTTTACTTTTAAAAAAAACATTAAAGAATAACAAACTTGTTAAGTTTTCATCAAAAATGTTTTAAAGAAATATAAATAGCATATATAAATTAATATTTCTAAATCATATAAAATATTTATGATAATTAATTTTATGCTGCAGTAGTAGCGATTTACTAATATAAAATATATTATATTTTTTTTAATATTTTATATTAAAAAAAGGTTTTAAATAGAAAAACTATAATATTATTATAGTTAATTAAATAAATTACTTTAAAAATAATTTTTTAAACATAAAATTATATATTTAATATATACTAAGTACAAATGATTGAGAATAGTTTAAAACTAATTAAGGGTATATATATAAATATACATTATGAGCAATACTTTTCTTTTTTATGATTATGAAACTTTTGGCCTTAATCCGTCACTAGATAAACCAGCTCAATTTGCATCTATCCGTACTAATTCAAAATTTAAAATAATAGAAGATCCCACAGTATTTTATTGTTACCCTCCGAAAGATTATCTTCCTGATCCAAAATCAGTATTGATTACCGGTATTACTCCTGAATATACTATTAAACATGGATTTAATGAATCTTTGTTTTCAAAAAAAATTTATAGTATTTTAAATAAAAAATCATCTTGTATTGTTGGTTTTAATAATATTAAATTTGATGACGAATTTACTAGAAATATTTTTTATAGAAATTTGTTAGATATATATGGTTGGCAATGGAAAAATGGTAATTCAAGATTAGATGTAATTAAAATAATTAGAGCTTGTTATGTTTTTCGTCCAAATAAAATAAATTGGCCTAAGAATAAAGATGGTTCTGTTAGTTTTAAATTAGAAGATTTAGCTAGAGCAAATAATATAAATCATTATTGTGCACATGATGCACTTTCTGATGTTTATACAACTATTAGTTTGTTAAAATTAGTACAGGAAAAATATCCAAAAATGCTAAATTTTTTCTTTAAAATAAGAAAAAAAAGTGGTTTGTTAGATGTCTTAAAAAATAGTAGAAGTAAGTTATTTATTCATGCGTCTTCTTTTTTTGGATTTAAACAATATTATTGTAATTGTTTTTTTCCTATAGTAATAGATCCAAATAATAAAAATTTACTTATATATATAAATGTAGGAGTAAAAGACATAGAATTAAAATTTATAGAAAATAGATTTAATTTGATAAAAAGCAATAATATAGAATATTTTTTTTCGTGTGGATTTAGTTTTTTATATATGAATAGATGTGAAATTATAGCTCCAATAACTATTTTAAAAAAAAATGATTTTTTCAGGTTAAATTTGAATAAAAATATAATTTTAAAAAATAGAAAATGGATTAAAAACAATTATTTTCTTTTAAAAGACATAGTTCTTTTATTCTTAAGTAAGTATTCTTTTCAGATTAATAAAGATGAAAAAAATGTTGATTTATTAATCTATCGTTCTTTTTTAAGTAATAGTGACAAACTTATTTTAGAAAGCATTCATATGTTGCCTAAAAAGAATTGGAACATTTTAAAATTTGAAGATAATAGAATGAACAAAGTTTTTTATAGATACCGTGCTCGAAATTACTTTTATCTTTTAAGTAGATCAGAACAAGAAGAATGGGTTTATTATTGTAACTCAATAATTAATCAAAAAAAATTTTATGAGTATATTATTCAAATAAAATTTTTCCTAAAATATTATAACTATGATATTAAAAAAATAATTTTGTTAAAAAATATACTATTGTATGCAAAAAGAATTTATATAAAACATCGTTTAAATTTATTTTTTATAAAATCGACGTATTAAACATATAAGTAAAATAACAAGTAAAAATTAAATTTTTATTTAATAACAAACAATAATTCATATTGAAATATAAATATTTTTTTTCTAACTAGTATTTAGTATATTATTTTTTAAATAAAAAAATATTCATAAATTTTATGATTTTTATTTGATCTTTAGGATCAAACATATTAAGTTTTTTTTCATTAATTACTATAGTTTGATAATTCATCCATTTTAACCAAGCTTTTTTAGAAATTTTTTTATAAATTTTTTTACCTAATTTTCCAGGATATGGAACTTTATCCATTCCTTCTAAATTTTTTTTATAAAAAACACAGAATACTATACGTTTCATATTTATTTTATACACTGTAATTTGTTTGTGATATTAAATGAGAATATTTATCTAGAATTTTTAAAACTAAACTTGGAATTCCAACTTTTTGATGGTTTAATAAATTAAACCAAATAGCATCTTTTTCAGGTTTAAAATCTTTATTGGTTTTTATAATTAAGAATATAGGGGTAATTATAAATTTATATCGAGTAATATATAGTGTCATAGATCGTAATTGTTTTATTTTTACAGGAACTATCTTTTCTTCTTTTATCCAGTTAATTAAATAGTTTTTTTTAGTAAATAGTGGAAAGCAAAATAAGTCTTTCCAAAACGTGTATTTTTTACATTTTTTTAAAAAAATATATTGTTTGTAATTAATAATAATACACCAATAATTTTTTAATTGTAGAATTTTATTTCTAACAGAATATTTTTGAAAAAAATTTTTTTGAAAAAACATACATGCATAATTAATAGGACAAATATTACATTTTGGACTTTTTGGATAACAAATTAAAGATCCCAAGTCCATTAGCGCTTGATTAAATTTTCCGGCATTATGTAAAGGTAATATAGATTGAATTTTTTTCCATAGAACATTATCTATTTTTTTATTATATTTATTAAATTTTATTCCATATAATCGTATTAAAATTCTTTTTACATTACTATCTAATATAGGAAAAAAATAGTTATAGCTAATAGATAATATTGCTCCTGCAGTTGTTTTTCCTATTCCCGGTAGTTTTATTACATGATTAAAAACATCTGGAAATTGTCCATTATATTTACTAGAAATTATTTTAGCTGCTTTATAAATATTTTTAGCTCTTTTATAATATCCTAATCCGCTCCATTTATGTAAAACTGCATTTTCTGAAGATAAAGAAATGCTATTAATTGTGGGGTATTTTTTTAAAAATTTTATAAAATATGGAATAACAGTTTTTACTTGAGTTTGTTGAAGCATAATTTCTGATATCCAAACAGAATATATTGTTTTATTTTTTTGCCATGGTAAGTTTTTTCTTCCAAAAATATGAAACCAATTTAAAATTTCTTGTGAAACATTCATTTTTATCTCAACTTATAAATAAAAATTATAGTGAATAAAATGGTTATAAAAGAAAATTATATTAGATCAAATTTAAGTTATTTTTTAATTTGATGTTATATAGAGAATTATTCTTTTGTTTAAGAGATATTTAAATATGTTATCGATACTGTATTATAAATAATTTTATTATAAAATAAATAGGAAGATAAATATGGAAAATAGTTTTTTATTTACGCATGAAGTTAAAAATCATAAATTCTTGAAAAAAATTAATAGTTTTGTATGTAGACGAAGAAAAATAAAAGAACGTCATGAACTAGAAATTAAAAAATATTGGTCTTTAATAGGAATGATGTACACTAAAAATTTTGTTAATTTAAATAAGTTTTTTATTAATGAATATCCTTTAGTATTAGAAATAGGATTTGGAACAGGTATATCTTTAGTTGAAACAGCAAGACGAAAAAAAAACAATAATTATTTAGGTATAGAAGTATATTTTCCGGGAATATTGCAATGTGCACGTATTATTTACTCTTTAGGATTAAAAAATTTACGTATTATATATTATGATGCTACAGAAGTTTTTGAAAATATGATAGAAGATTTTTCTATTGAAAGAATTCAAATTTTTTTTCCTGATCCTTGGCCAAAGAACAAGCACAAAAAAAGAAGATTATTAAATAGGCAATTTATTATTTTACTATTACAAAAATTAAAAAGAGGGGGCGATTTATGCATTTCTACAGATTGCAAAGACTATTCCGATGATATTGTTAAAACATTAAGTAGTA
The DNA here is from genome assembly GCF_005080765.1 of Buchnera aphidicola (Anoecia oenotherae). NCBI lineage: Bacteria > Pseudomonadati > Pseudomonadota > Gammaproteobacteria > Enterobacterales > Erwiniaceae > Buchnera > Buchnera aphidicola. The sequence goes on along the minus strand of NZ_CP033012.1, from coordinate 509,596 downwards.
TAAAAAATTATTTAAATATAACAATATTGTACGATAGTTCTAACAAACTTTTTTTTTGTCCAACTACAGTCTTTGAAAAAAAAAGTAAGTTGTTAGGAAAAATTAATTTTTATATTTTATGTAAAAAATTATAAAAACTATATTAGTAACAAGTACGTATAACCGTTATGTTATATTTTTAATTTAAATAAAATTATTAAATAAAAAATTATTTATTAATTTTTTTAATTTTATTTAATTTAAAAATATTTCTAGTAGATTATTCATAAAATTTATTCCTTTTTTAGTTATTGTCCAGTAGAATTGTGTTTCTAACAAATATCCTTGGTTAACAGCTATCTTTATTTTATTTTCTATGTTTACATAAGGAATATTAGTTTTTGAAGAAAAACAAATTTTTTTTATAGGATTTAATAATCTAAATTTATTGATAAAATATTCTATAGGTAAATCTCTTTCCTTAATTTTATATTTTTTTTTTAAATATAATCCTTTCATAAACATATCAATATTTTTGTTTTTTATAGTTCTAATAATATCTCCATTAATTTGAGTAATTTTTCCATGAGCGCCACATCCTATGCCAATATAATCGTTAAAATCCCAGTAATTTTTATTGTGTATGCATTGAAAACCTGGTTTCGCAAAAGAAGATATCTCATATTGAGAATATCCAGCTTTTTCTAACATGTATTTTCCTTTTTTGAGTATTTTTAAATTAGTTCTTTCATTAGGAATATTTTTAGGTTTTTTATAAAAAAAAATAGTGTTGGGTTCTATTGTTAATTCATACCATGAAATATGCGACGGATTTATGAGTATTATTTTTTTTAAGTCATATATAGCATTGTTATAAGATTGTCCTGGTAAATTATGCATAATATCAATATTAAAATTTATATTTTGAATGTTTGATATGTTATACAATAAATCTTGTACTTGTGATCGACTGTATTCTCTACCTAGAGATTTTAGTATTTTAGTGTTAAAAGTTTGAATTCCAATAGAAAATCTATTAATTCCGATTTTTATAAATTGATTTATTTTTTTTAGTTCTATTGTATTAGGGTTAGATTCAATAGTAACTTCTGCAGTTTTAGAAACTTGTAGCTTTTTTTTTACATGACATATCAGATATTCTATTATTTCCGGATCAAATAAACTAGGTGTTCCACCTCCAATAAAAATAGATTTTATTTTTCTGTTATTTATAATTAATAAATCTTTATCTAAATCATTTAATAAATTTTCGATATATTTTTTTTGAGGAATTTTTTTTTTTATTTGATAAGAGTTAAAGTCGCAATAATAACATTTTCTTGAACACCATGGGATATGAATGTATAGGCTTAAATTAGGTAATTTTTTCATAATTAATATATTGGCATTTTTGATAAATATTAATTAAATTCATTATGTAAATTTAAATATGAATATAGATGTAATTTTAGATATATTTTTATTTCATATACGAAAATAATTATTGGATTTTAGTTTTATAAAATTTTTTTAATAATTAATTAATAATATAATTATATACATTAAAAACCATATTTTAGTTTATTTTTGACAGTTAATTTACATAACCAGCTTTCTAATATTATTACAGCAGATAAAGAATCAATTTTTTTTATTAGTGATTTTTTTTTGTACTTATGTATTAACTGTAATTTAGCTTCTACTGTAGTAAATCGTTCATCATGTAGTTCAATGTTTACTAAAAAATTTTCGCGTATGTATTTAGCAAATTTAATAGTTTTATAAGTAATTTTTTGTTTTTTTCCATTTAAATTTAATGGTAATCCAATTATTACATATTTTGGATTCCATTCTTTAAAAATTTTTTTTAAAGAATTACGTTCTGGAACACCGTTCTTTGCTTGTATTGGGTTTAATATGGTTGCTGTATTAGTTATTGTTTGTCCAATAGCAACTCCTATTTTTTTTATTCCAAAATCGAAAGCCAATATTGTCATTTTCTTTATTAAATAGTAGACTATTTTAGTGTTTATGAGATGAAAATAATAGTTGTATAAAGTTTTATACATAAAATAAAAACATAATATACTAAATTTAGTTAGTTAATTTATTTTTATAAGTAAGGATTTAAAAAATTAACTAAACATATTATTAATTAATCTGATTTTATTAACATAATATAAATAAAATATATTATTTATTTTTATTTTCTATTAATTAGGTATTTATTTATATAAGAGTTTATTTTAAATAATTTTTTTAATAAATACAAAATTTCTTATTCTTTGAAGAAATATTTTTCACGAAAATAATATTTATTAATGAAAATTAAATTCTTATTTTAATAAGAAAAAAACATCATAAGTAAAATTAAATATGTATTGTTGATGTATATTTTGTTTATATATAAATACAAATCTACATACATTTTTTAAAAAATCTGTGTTTTGTACAAAAATTTGTTAATTATTATCTAGTATAGCATTTTAAGATAAATTTTATGTTTCATATAATTTATTTTTTATGAAAAATATATTATATATTCAAGATGTTATTCATATAATTGAAAAAAATTTTTATATAAAAAATTTTATTATATATCTTTATATAAAGTAAGATGTTTAATATTTATTAATATCTTTTCTTAAGTTTATAGTTTTTAATTTTTGTGATTTCTGTTAGAATAATTGTCAAATCGAGACCAATGTCCATTAAAAGTTAACTTAATAGTTCCTATAGGTCCATTTCTTTGTTTTCCTATAATTACTTCTGCTATTCCTTTAAGTTCACTATTTTCGTGATATATTTCATCTCTATAGATAAACATTATAAGATCAGCATCTTGTTCTAAAGAACCAGATTCACGTAAATCTGAATTTACAGGTCGTTTATCCGATCTTTGTTCTAGTGATCTATTAAGTTGAGATAAAGCTATAATAGGAACTTTTAATTCTTTAGCTAAAGATTTAAGTGTTCTAGATATTTCTGCTATTTCTAAATTTCTATTTTCACCAAAAGAAGGAACACGCATTAATTGTAGGTAATCAACCATTATTAAGCTTAACCCTTTATTTTCTCGGTATATTCTTCTAGCCCTAGACCTTATTTCTGTTGGTGTTAATCCAGTTGAATCATCTATGAACATATTTTTCTTTTTTAAAAGAATATTGATAGTACCTGATAGTCTAGACCAATCTTCATCATCTAGTTGTCCAGTACGTATCTGTGTTTGATCTACTCTAGACAAAGATGCTAGCATCCGCATCATAATTTGTTCTCCTGACATTTCTAAACTAAAAATTAAAACAGGTTTATCATAGATCATAGCTACGTTTTCACATAAATTCATAGCAAACGTTGTTTTTCCCATAGAAGGACGAGCAGCTATTATTATTAAATCTGATGTTTGGAGCCCAGATGTTTTTTTATTTAGATCTTTATATCCAGTGTTAATTCCAGTAACTCCATGATAAGGAGTTTGGTACATTTTTTCGATAGTAGAAATAGTAGAATTTAGAATTTCCTCAACGTTTTTAGGTCCAGAATTTTTTTTTAATTTTTTTTCTGAAATTTTAAAAACACTAGATTCTGCATAATCTAGTAGTTCTTCACTAGTTTTTCCTCTAGGATTATAGCTTTTTTCAATAATTTTGTTAGCTGTTAGAATAATTTCTCGAAAAATAGATCTTTCTTTAATTATATCTGCATAAGCAGTGATATTGGCAGTACTTGGAGTGTTTTTTGATAATTCTGCTAGATAAGAAAACCTTCCTATAATTTCTAGTTTTCCTTTTTGTTCTAGTGATTCAGATAAAGTAATTAAATCAATGGGATGTCCTGATTGTAGAAGATATTGCATTTCTTTAAAAATTAATTTATGAGATTGTGTAAAAAAATCGTCAGCTACTATGCGATCTGAAATACTATCCCAATAGTCATTATCAAGCATTAAACCTCCTAAAAGAGATTGTTCAGCTTCTAATGAATGAGGTAGAACTTGCAAATTTTGAGAAAAAGTATTAATTTTTTGGTGAAATAATTTATTACTTTTCATATTTTATATATTTACCAAAATATAGATAAAAACTGAGGAATATAAATTTTAGTTTAAAATTCAATAATAATTTAAAAAATAGAGAGTTAGGTTAATTTTTAATGGAATTAAATATTGTTTGATATAAAATTTATTAATAAAAAAGATGAAAGCATTAATGTTAAAACTTTATTTTATATTGTTTACAACAATATAGAATAAAGTTTTATTAAACTATATAAAAAATGATCTTTTTAAAAGATAAATTTTAAATGTATTTAAATTTGAAAAAATACATGCATAAGAAATTAAAAATATAATTATTTATAAAATATTATATATATTTATATTTTATTAAATATACTTTAATTATATATGAATAAATTTCATAGCTTTTTCTAACATATTAATACTAGCATTTTTTTTGTAAGATTCTTGAATAAGATATTTTTTCCATTGTTTGTATCCTTTTTCTCCTTTAAAAAGTCCAAGTATATGTCGTGTTATTTTATATATTGGAATTCCGCAATTTATTTTTTTTTCTATGTATGGAAACATGCTATATAATAATTGAATATTACTTGTTTTTTTTTTAGAATAATTAAAAATTTCTTTATCTACTTTTTTTAATAAATTCGGATTTTTATATGCTTCTTGCCCAAGCATAACTCCATCTACTTTTTTTAAATGAAACAATGATTCTTTAATTGTAGTTATTCCTCCGTTAATAACTATATTTAAATGAGGGAATTCTTGTTTTATTTTGTATACAATATTATATTTTAAAGCAGGAAGAGATCTATTTTTTTTTGGACTATATATATTTGTAAAAGCATTTCTAGCATGTATAATAAATGTTTTGCAAAGAGTATTTGTAGATATTTCATGTATAAATTCGCTTAAAAAATTATAACTATCTTTATTGTTTATTCCAATTCTAGTTTTTATACTTATAGGAGTTGGAATAGAATCATTTATTGCTTTTACTATTTGAGTTACTAGAGTGCTGTTTTTCATTAAAAAAACACCGAACATACCGGCTTTAGCACTTTTAGAAGGACATCCTATATTTAAGTTTATTTCATGATAACCTTGATTGTACGATATTTTTGCACATTTAACTAGTTCTACTATATTACTTCCAGCTAGTTGAATGGCAATCGGATTGTATAATTTTTTTTTAAAATTTTTTTTTTATTTAAAATATATCTTGTGGTCATCATTTCAGTATATAAGATAGATTTTTTAGTAAGTTTTCGATGAAAATAGTTACAAAATTCATCAGTATAATTTAGCATTGGTGCAACGCAAAATCGATTTTGATTATGAAAATTTAAATTTGTATTCATTTTATAAAAAATAGTATGTATTTGTAATATAATAATATAGTAATATATCAAAAATTTATATATATAAACATTATTTTACTAAATATATTTTTTAATCTTTAATTAGATGTTTATTAGTATAAACAGTATGAAAGATAAATTATTAGAAGTATACATTTAACTAAATAAGATGTTTAATAGGAAAAATATTTAAATAAAAGTAAATATTTATGAAATAATGTAAATATATATTAAATATTAAATAATATTAAATTATTATTAGTATAATACAGAAAACTTACATAGAATTATAGTTAAAGAAGTCAGTATTTTATACTAATGTAATTTTACATTAACTAATAAGGTTTCAGTTATGGCTAGTAGAGGTGTTAATAAAGTTATTATTATTGGTAATTTAGGTCAGGATCCTGATGTTAGATATATGTCTAATGGAGGAGCAGTTGCAAATCTAACATTGGCTACTTCAGAAACTTGGAAAGATAAAAATACGTTAGAAATGAGAGAAAAAACAGAATGGCATAGAGTGGTTTTATTTGGAAAGTTAGCAGAAGTTGCTGGGGAGTATTTAAAGAAAGGATCTCAAGTTTATATAGAAGGTTCATTGCAAACTAGAAAATGGAAGGATAAAAGCGGCATAGATAGGTATACTACTGAAATCATTGTGAACATAGGTGGTACTATGCAAATGTTAGGCAATAGACATTCGTCTGCTGTTTCTAATAACGTTTCTAACACTTCATTTGTTCCTAAAAATAATAAACCAAATAAAGAAAACTTAAATGAAAAAAAATCTGTGGTAAATAAATCAACAAAATATATAAATTCTAAAAGTTTAGAAAATGATGAATCTATAGTAGATTTTGATGATGATATTCCGTTTTAAACAATTCTTTTTGTTTTAATAAAGAGTTATTTTTATTTTAGAATTAATATTATTTATTGTATGGTACATAATTTTATTACATTAAATTTTTTATTTTAAATATTAATATACTAGATTTTAGTTTATGATTAAATATGTGTTTAATTTTTAAATAATTTTTTTTGTTTATTAAGTATAAATACTTTAAAAATAATTATGAATTATAAACGTGCATAAAACATTTTTAAAATTTGTTTTATAAAAAATATAAATAATTAAATTTATTACATGTATAAAATATTTAATTAAATTAAAAAAAA
>NZ_CP033012.1:362784-502975 GCF_005080765.1 Buchnera aphidicola (Anoecia oenotherae) | reverse complement strand
TATTTTAAATATATTTACAATTCTATATGTGGAGGAAAAGTCTATGTTTCTAATAGGATTATTTTTCATGTAATAATTTTTGCTATGTAAAAAAAAGATGAAAATAGTATTTTTTTAAATTCTATTTATTTTACAGAAAAGAAACATGAGAATAATTTTTCTTGTTTACTTGAAAGTAAAGTAGTATTCTTTATTTAAAAAATACAAAAACAAATAAAAAAAAAAAATCGACCCTATAAAATTCGAAAAAAAAAAAAAATGAAAAGTAACAAACGAGGAAAAAAAAACAATAGTACCTATAGAACTTTTAAAAAAATAAAAGAAAAAAAAAAAAAAAATATACACAAAAAATAAAAAAAAAAAAAAAAAAAAAAAGGTATAATTAACTATTTAAGTATTAGTTAAATGATTAATGAATTTCTATAAAAAATAAATTAATACGCTTTTATATATTTAACAGAATAATTTTATTTTTTATTTTTTTTAATTTTCATTAAAAAAATAGTATAGTAATTAATTATGACATTATTTGAGTAGTTTAAAACATAATATTCAATATATATAATGAAATATTAATATAAAGTATATACATATATATTTTATAAAATAGAATTAGATAATATAAAATATGAAAATATCAATACAATTATTATATAAATGAACAGTCATAAAATTGATTTTAAGTATATATAAAATACAATATTGATTATTTTTAGTCTAATGTTTTTATTTGAATAATATATATATATATAATGTACTATACTATTTAAGTTATATAAGTTTCATAATACTCAAATGTAATTCATAATATACTTTGGATATAATATAGCTTAATTTTAAGCTAATCTATTTGTCTTAGTATAAGATACTAATATTTATATAAATGTTAATCAATCTATAGTTATTTAGTAAGTCTTGTAAGACATTTTTAAAAGGGATTAAATTTATTTATTATAAAATATGTATGGATCAATGAATGTTTACTATTAACTATGAAGATAGAATAAAAAAAAGACGGACGTTCGCTATTATTTCGCATCCAGATGCAGGTAAAACTACTGTTACAGAAAAGATGTTGTTTTTAGGAAAAGTTATACATACAACGGGGACAGTAAAATCGAAGGGAAGTAGTAAATATGCAAAATCTGATTGGATGGAGATAGAAAGAAGAAGAGGAATTTCTGTTACTACATCGGTCATGCAGTTTTCTTATAAAAATTATATAATAAATCTTTTAGATACTCCTGGACACGAAGATTTTTCTGAAGATACATACCGTATTTTAACAGCAGTAGATTTTTGTATAATGATAATAGATGCTGCTAAAGGAGTAGAAGAAAGAACAAAAAAATTAATTGAAGTTACTAGATTAAGAAAAACTCCAATTATAACGTTTATTAATAAATTAGATCGATATTCTAAGAATTCTATATCTTTGTTAGACGAAATTGAATCAGATTTAAATATTAAATGTATTCCTATAAATTGGCCTATAGGTTCTGGAACTAGTTTTTACGGAATTTATAGTTTAAAAGATAAAAAAATATATAAATATTTAAAAAAAAAAAAAAATAAACAAAATCACGATATTTTATTTAATTATCCTAAAATTTTAAATTTATTTTCTTTAAAAAAGATATATGAAGAAAATTATGCTGAAGAAATATATGAAGAATTACAATTAATAGAAAACGTATATGATAAGTATGATTCTATAGAATTTCTTAAGTCTATATCTACTCCTGTATTTTTTGGTACAGCTCTAGGAAATTTCGGAATTGATTACATGTTAGATTATGTAGTGAAATATGCACCGAGTCCTAATTCTAGAAAAACTAATGTTCGAATAGTTGATCCAAAAGAATCTTTTGTAACAGGTTTTATTTTTAAAATTCAAGCAAATATGGATTTAAGACATCGTGATCGAGTTGCTTTTATGAGAGTTGTATCTGGAACTTTTTTTAAAGGCATGAAGTTAAAAAATGTTCGTACAGGAAAAATATTTGTTTTATCAGATGCTGTATATTTTATAGCAGGAGAAAGACGAATAGTTAATGTTGCTTATCCAGGAGATGTTATTGGAATACATAATCATGGTACTATAAATATAGGAGACACTTTTACTGAAGGGGAAAATTTTAGTTTTATAGAAATTCCATTATTTGCTCCAGAAATTTTTAAAAAAATATTATTGAAAAATCCTTTAAAAAAAAAACAATTAGTTAAAGGATTAATAGAGTTATCTGAAGAAGGAACTATACAAGTTTTTAAAAAAATAGATAATAATACTATATTTTTAGGTGCTATAGGTTTGTTACAATTTGAAGTAGTACTTGATCGTCTAAAAATAGAGTATAAAGTTGATATAGTATATAATGATATTAATATATCTTTAATTAGATGGATTAAATGTAAATCTAAAAAAAAATTGAAAGATTTTATGAATAAGTATTCTCAGTACTTAGCTCTTGATTTTAAAAAAAACTTAGTTTATATAGCTACAAGTTCAGCAAATTTAAAGATTACGTCTGATCTATATAAGAAATACATATCTTTCTCTAGTACAATAAATTTTTAATTTTAAAAGAAATACTTATTTTAATAAATAAATACATTCATTTGTATAAAACAAAAAAAATTTTTTGTAAAAAATAATACACTTAAATGTTAAATATTTTTTTAAAACTTTATTTTTTTAAAATAGAAAATTTTATTAATTAAAGAAAATAATTAACATTTAATCTGAATAAAGTATTTTTTAATTAAAAACATTAATCATTATAAATATGTGATTTAAAAACGAAATTTGTTTTTTTAGATATGTAAAATATAATTTATATAGATTGTATTTTGCGTATATTAAGTATAGTGATTTTTTATAAAGAAGTATAGATGCACATTTGTTATAATAATGTATATATATATGGAGTGATATTTATATGAAACGAGTAATTTTGATAGTACTTGATTCTTTTGGAATTGGATCTACAAAAGATTCATATAAATTCAAAGATAATGGATCAGACACTTTCGGTCATATCGCTGAGTATTGTTTTAGAGGATTAGCAAATAGTAAGTTAAGAGAAGGATTGTTAAAAATCCCTAATTTAGTTCAATTAGGTATATCAAAAGCAGCTGAAAAATCGAGAAAAAAACCAGTGATCGGGTTAGAAATCAATAATTCATTAGATTTAATAGGAAGTTATGGTTATGCAGAAGAAATATCTTCTGGAAAAGACACTTCTTCTGGACATTGGGAAATAGCAGGTGTTCCTGTTCTCTTTAATTGGGATTATTTTCTTGAATATAAAAATAGTTTTCCTGAAAATTTGTTAAAAAAAATTGTAGATAAGTGTTTTTTACATGGTTATTTAGGTAATTGCAGATCTTCTGGAACAGATATTTTAAGTGTTTTAGGGGAAAAACATATAAAAACTAAATATCCTATATTTTATACTTCTGCAGATTCTGTATTTCAAATAGCGTGTCATGAAAAAATATTCGGATTAAATAATTTAAATAAATTAGGACAAGATATCCGAAAAATACTTGATGAAGAGAAATATAATATTGCTAGAGTAATAACTAGACCTTTTCTTGGACAGAGTAAAAGTGAATTTTATAGAACAGGAAATCGGCATGATTTTTCAGTTAAACCTACATCTGTTACTATAATGGAAAAAGTTATCAAAGAAAAAAAAGGAAATGTTATTTCTATAGGAAAAATTTCAGATATATATGCTAATGTAGGAATTTCAAAAAAAATAAAAGCTACTGGTATAGATGAATTATTTAATTGTACTTTAACAGAAATTCAAGAATGTAATCAAGACAATTCTATGATTTTTGTTAATTTTGTTGATTTTGATTCTTCTTGGGGACATAGAAGAGATGTATCTGGTTATGCTGCAGGACTAGAGTTGTTTGATTCTAGATTGCCTGAAATTTTAAAATCTTTAAAAAAAGATGATTTGTTAATTATAACCTCTGATCATGGTTGTGATCCTACATGGTTTGGGACTGATCATACTAGAGAAAATATACCTATACTAATATATAGTTTAAGTATTGAACCTAAATATTTAGGTTTTAGAAAAACTTTTTCAGATATAGCTCAAACTATTGCTTCTTATTTTGGAACTACTAGAATGAATTATGGAAAAAATATGCTTTAATTTCATTAATGTGTAGTAATAAAAGAAATATATAATAATTAGGAGAAATTTTATGTCTACACCGCATATTGATGCTCAAAAAGGTGATTTTGCTGAAGTTGTTATAATGCCTGGAGATCCGTTAAGAGCTAAGTATATTGCTGAAAATTATTTAAAAAATGCAATACAAGTAAATACTGTACGATCTATGTTAGGATTTACTGGATTTTTTAAAAATAAGAGAGTATCTGTTATGAGCCATGGAATGGGAATCCCTTCTTCTGTTATATATGTAAGAGAGCTAATTTCAGAGTTTGGAGTGAAAAAGATAATTCGTGTTGGTACTTGTGGTGCGGTATTAGATTCTGTCAATTTAAATGATGTTGTTATTGGAATGGGTGCGTGTACTGATTCTAGAATTAATAGATTACGTTTTGGAAATCATGATTTTTCAGCTATTGCTGACTACGATACGTTATCTTCATTAGTATTAAGTGCTAAAAAAATGAATATTGTTGTTAAGGTAGGAAATTTTTTTACAACAGATTCTTTTTACTCTAATACTAGTGAACTATTAAAAATGTTAGTGCAATATAATATTCTTGCAATAGAAATGGAAACGTCTGGAATTTATAGTATTGCAGCAGAACTTAATGCGAAAGCAGTTTCTATTTGCACTGTAACAGATCATTTAATAAAAAATGATAAACTAAGTGTCAAAGATAGAGAAGAAAGTTGTAGTAAAATGATAGACATAGCATTGAATTCTATTCATTTAAACTAAAAGTATAGTATACAACCTATATTTATTTTCTAGTAATTGTTATAAAAGTATTGTTTTATATATTAATAATTAATCTAAAAACTGTTTTAGGTAAAATATTTAGTTATTTTCCGGTGAGAAAGGGATTCGAACCCTTGATACGTTGAATAACGTATATACGCTTTCCAGGCGTACTCCTTAATCCTCTCGGACATCTCACCTTTTTTATTTTACATTTTAAATGTACATTATTTGATGTAATAAGTATATATAAATTTTATGCAAATTTATATATTTTCGTATTATGTAACAAAATAAGTAATATATATTATTTATATGTAAAACAATGTTTAAATATTTTAATAATTGTGTAATAAATATAGACTTTTTATTATTGTAACTAAAATCTAAATAGGTTTATATATTTGTTTATTTTATATATTTTTTTTAAATTTTAAAATATTATTAATTAGATAATTTCAAATTTTATAAATTAAATCGATGGTAAATTTTTATAGTATTAAAACATATTATTACTAATAGTTAGTATTTTTAGAGCGGTAATTTGTGTTCACCATTAGATATAACTAATAATTAGATATAGTTAATTAAATTGATAGACAATATTTAATATAAAAAAACAAAATAAGCTAAATTTTTTTTATTTAAAGTAGTAATTTTACTTTAGTTTATAGTTTTATACTTTATTCTCACCAGTATGGTTATACTGGATTTTATACAACACAACAAAATGATTAAGTTTAAAATAGTAAAATATGGCAGAAAAACGTAATATATTTTTAATTGGACCTATGGGAGCAGGAAAAAGCACCATTGGAAAACAATTAGCACGACGATTAAATATGGATTTTTATGATTCAGATGATGAGATTGAAAAAAGTACTGGAGCAAATATTAGTTGGGTTTTTGATGTTGAAGGAGAAAAAAAATTTAGAATTAGAGAGGAAAAAGTAATTAATACTCTAGTAAAAAAACAAGGTATAGTTTTAGCTACTGGAGGTGGATCTATTTTATCTAAAAAAGTTAGAAATAAATTGTCTTCTAGAGGTATAGTAGTTTATTTAAAAACATCTATTGAAAAACAAATTATTAGAACGTCAAGAGATAAAAATAGGCCTTTGTTAAATACTAAAGATCCAAATGAATTAATTTTTAAGAAACTAGAAAATATTCGAAATCCTTTGTATGAAGAAATTGAAGATATAGTAATATATACAGAAGATAAAGGAATTAAAACATTAGTATTAGAAATAATTAGATATATAGACAATTTAGTTTAAGCTATGACTATTATAGCCAGTACAATATAAAAAAACATTTTTATATACATATATTTTTATTACACATTTATAGGGAATAACTTTATGGATATTTTACGAGTAAATTTAGGGAATCGTAGTTATCCTATAATTATAGGATCTAAATTAGAAAAAATAGATAAATCTTTTTTTTGTATAGAAAAAAAAAATAAGGTAATGTTAATAACAAACACACGTATATCTAAATTATGGAAAAATAATGTTATTACCTACTTAAGTGAAAAATATGGACATATAGATGAACTTGTTCTCGATGATGGAGAACAGTTTAAGCAATTAAAAACAGTGGAGTTTGTTATCAGTATTATGTTAAAAAAGAAATATTCCAGGAATAGTGTTTTAATTGCTTTAGGAGGTGGAGTAATAGGAGATATTGTAGGTTTTGTGGCATCTATATATTTAAGAGGAATTAGTTATATTCAGTTACCTACTACTTTTTTATCTCAAATTGATTCTTCTATAGGAGGAAAAACAGGGGTAAACCATATTTTTGGGAAAAATATGATAGGTTCGTTTTGGCAACCTAAAAGTGTAATTTTAAATTTAGATTTTTTAAGTAGTTTACCTTTTTCTGAAATACAATCTGGAATGGCAGAAGTAGTAAAGTATGCTATTATTTTTGATGAACGATTTTTTATTTGGTTAGAAGAAAATTTCTCTTTAGTATTAAATTTAGATAAAGTATCAGTACTATACTGTATAAAAAAGTGTTGTGAATTAAAAGCTAAAATAGTATCTAATGATGAAAAAGAAAATGATCTAAGAGCATTATTAAATTTAGGACATACTTATGGTCATGCTATAGAGACAGAATTAGGATATGGTTTTTGGTCTCATGGACAAGCAGTTTCAGTAGGTATTGTAATCTCTTCGTATACTTCTTTTTTATTAGGATTTCTTCAAGAACAAGAATTATTAAGGATTATATTTTTGTTAAAAAATATCGGTTTGCCTGTACATCTTTCTAAAAATAGTTCCGCACAATCTTATTTAAATCATATGCAAAGAGATAAAAAAGTAATTTCAGGAGTTTTACGATTAATTTTGCCAAAAAAAATAGGGAAGTGTGATATTTATTCAAAAATAGATTCAGATATAATTTTGAAATCTATTGAAAGCGTGATGGTGTAAATAATTTTAATTTTTATAAAAAGTTATTTAAAAATACGATGAATATATATTTAATTTAATAGTTTAAAATTTATACACATTACTTTAATTATTTAGAATTATTTTTACAATTGTATTGTACATATGGAATAAAGCTATGAAAAAAATATTATTAGCTCCATCAATTTTATCTGCAAATTTTTCAAATTTAGAGAAAGAAATTATAGACGTAATGTCTTCTGGAGCAGACTTGATTCATTTTGACGTGATGGATAATCATTATGTTCCTAATTTAACTTTTGGGTCAATGGTTTTAAAATCTTTACGAAAATCTAATATTACGTCACGAATCGATGTGCATTTAATGGCGAGACCATTAGAAAATTTGATTCACGATTTTTTAAAAGCAGGAGCAGATTCAATTTTCTTTCATCCAGAATGCACTGATCATATAGACAAAATATTAAATATAATAAAAGAGTATGGATGTCAGACTGGTTTAGTTTTCAATCCGGCAACTTCTTTATGTTGTTTAGAACATGTTATAGATAAAGTAGATAACATTGTATTAATGGGAGTTAATCCAGGATTTGGAGGACAATCGTTTATTGATTCAACATTAGGTAAAATACGAAAAGTTCGATCAATAATTGAAAATAGTAAATTAAAAATATTATTACATATCGATGGAGGTGTTAATTTAAAAAATATTGCAGATATTTCACGAGCAGGTAGTGATGTATTTATTGTTGGTTCTGTAGTATTTGAAAGTAAAAATTATTTTTCTATTTTAAAAAAATTACGTGAGCAAGCAAACAATATATATTAATTGGGTAGTAATGAATTATTTTTGAAATAGATAGTATGAAGCTTAATAGAATAAATAATAATATTAATATATACTGAGTAACATTTATAAATAAGAATTAATTATTTATAATCAAAAACTTATTTAAACAAATAAATGAAAATTGTAACTGTGAATAAAGAAATGAAAAATATGTATAAAAAAAAAAGATTTTATTTAGTGCTGTTCAACCTTCTGGATTGTTAACTATTGCTAATTACTTAGGAGTTTTATGTCATTGGAAAAAAATGCAAGATAGTTATCAATGTATTTATTGTATTGCTGACTTACATGCTATGACAGCAAAAAAAAATATTTATAAAAAAAAAAATAAGAATGGAAGTACAAAAACTATATTAGATACTTTAGCTTTATATTTGGCATGTGGAGTAGATCCAAATAAAAGTATTGTATTTCTGCAATCTCAAGTACTTGAACATACTCAATTAAACTGGATATTAAATTGTTATACGAATCTTGGTGATTTATTTAGAATGACGCAATTTAAAGTCAAGTCTAAAAATGAGAATGCTAGTATAAATTCAGGATTATTAACTTATCCGATATTGATGGCTTCAGATATATTACTATATGATGTTAATAAAGTATTAGTAGGAGAAGACCAGAAACAACATATAGAGTTAACAAAAAAAATAGCTCGCAGAGTAAATAGAATTTACAAAAAAGAAATATTTACTATTCCTAGTTTAATTATAACTAAATCAGGATCTAGAATAAAGTCTTTATTAGATCCAACAAAAAAAATGTCTAAATCAGATTCTAATAGAAATAGTAGTATATTTATGTTAGATAATATAGACTTAATAAAGAAGAAATTTGCAAAAGCAGTAACAGATTCTGAAAATCCAGCAAACATATCTTTTAATAAGAAAAAAAAACCAGGAATTTCTAATCTTTTAGAAATACTTTCTGCTTTTAAAAAAATACCTATTGTAGAATTAGAAAAATTTTTTTTAAATAAGACATATTTAGATTTAAAACTAATGATTTTTCAAACAGTTAAAAAAAAATTAGTACCTATACAAGAAAAATATTTTTTATATAGAAGAGATGAAGTATATTTAAGGGATATTTTATTTAAAGGGGCAATAAAAGCTACAAAAAAAGCGAAAGAAACAATTGAAAGATTATTTAATTTATTTAACTAAAAATATAAATATATCTATTTTTTAGATAAGTAGTTTAATTATTTAGTGTATTTTACATCAAGTAAATATGCTTTATATTTTACAATTAAACTTTTAAATATAAAATATATAATTATATACATTATAGTTTAAAAGTTTACTTAATATTTTTATGTAATTATTTTTATTAAAATTAGTTTAAAATGAAAAAAATATATTTTATATTTTTCTTAATAAATATTTTTTATGCTGAGAAAAATAGATTACTATTACATGTAAAACACATACTATTAAATATAAAAAATTAGCAGTGTTTAATGCAGCATTAACTCCACCTGCAGCTACGATAGGACCTGTGAAAACAAAGGTTAATAGTGTTCCAATTGTTCCAGATGTTAAAATAAAGTTTACGATTTTTGGAGAAGCTACTTTTTTTTGTAATGAAGCTAAAGTAATAATTATTGTATATATAGCACTTGAAAAAAATCCTAACATAGAAATCATCCATGGTAAATGATGAATATCATAGCTATGAATAAAAATATACATTAGTACAGTAGAACTAGCAGTTAACAATATAACTATTTTTTGTAAATCAAATAAAGTTAATACAACGGTAAAAAACCACATTCCTACCATATACGCCATCCAAAAATTACTTACTAATTGGCTAGAATAGTTGATATTTGTATGCATGTTTTGCATAACAAATTGAGGAACCCAAGAAATAAAACCTAATTGTCCTAAAATATAAAAAAAAGCAGATACAGCAAGCAGAATTACACTAATTTTTCCATTTTTTGATAGTTTTGAGTGTACTTCTATATTTTTTTCTTTAACAGCGGGAAACTGCACATTCATCGCAATAAAAAAAATAAATAAATCTATTATTCCTATTAGGATGTAAATCCAGTTCCAAGGAACATTTTTTGCTAGTAAAAATCCAGTAATAAATGGAAAAAAAATACCTGCCATACTAAAAAAAGAATCAGTTAATAGCAGAAAAGTAGCACGTTTTGTGCCATTATATAAATTAGCAATTATAAATGTTCCTATAGACATAGTAAGACCGCTAACACTACCTAATATAAACATACTACAAGAAAAAATAGTGATGCTATGAAAAAATGATAATCCTAAAATAGACGATACAGTTAATATAAAACTAAAAAAAATTTGTTTTTTTAAAGATATAATTTTGACACACCAGTTATTTATAAACATAGCGGTCAAAATTCCTGAATTTAAGTAAGTGAAAGAATTACTCATATCTACTAAAGATAGTTTGAAATCTTTTGCTATATTACCCATTACTATACCAGTAACAGTCACTAAAGCTCCAGTAAAAGCATATGATAAAAAACTAATCCAAGTTAAACCAACACGGTTATAATTCATTATTGTTCCTTAATTATTATTCATAAAAAAGAATGTGCAATCAATTTTAAAAAAAAAATTATGAGGATTAGAGTTTTCCTATTGATGATAATTTAAAACTTCGCAGTACTTAAGAAAAAAAAGAATTATAATTTAATTTTAAAATTGTAAAATATACAATACAAATATGTATTGTACAATACTATAGATTTATTTGTTATTAAAAACGTTAGTAGTAAATTATGTTTTTTCTATTAAATATAGTTTTTAATACGAATAGATAATACAAATAATAAATAGTAGAGTGTTAGTTATAGAAAACATAATATAGTATATTTTTTTTTAAAAATTTTTATATAAGAAATTATAATGAAAATATTATATATATTTTTGTTGAATGAGTTAAAGTATTTAAGAAAATAAATTAATATTAAAAAGTATAATTATTTTTTGTAGAGAACAGTATTTTTTATTTAACTTTAAAATTAAAAATAGTTTATTTTAAAAGTAAAGTGGTGTTTTACAAAATTCTTTGAATATGTTTTTTATTTTTTTAATATTTTGTGAAATAAAATAAAAATAATGTTTTTAATAGTAAAGAAAATATAAATAAAAAATAGTAGTAGTGATTACTGTTTTGTAATTGAATACGTAAAATTTATTGAATAGTATTTTTGACTATATATTTATATATTACAATAGTAGTATTTATTGGTGTTATAAATGTTGTAAAATACTAGTTTTATGTTAAAAATCATTAAAAATGATAATTTACATATAACTTGAAATAATAAATAATTATTATTTTATGGTTATTAATATTATAAATAGTTACAGTTATTTGTAGTTTTAATATATAAGCATAGTTTTAATTAGAAAATATAGAGTGTTAAACAAATATTTTATTATAGATAAATATATACACTATTTATATAGTTATTATTAGTTTTTGGATTTTATATAAATTTTAAAAACATTATAATTTTGAACTGAGAATTTATATTAAACCGTTAAAAATTCTATTAGAAATAATTGTAAATATTTGGTCTTAATAAATTTAATTACAGAACACATATATACAAAGTAATAATGTTTAGTGTTATATAGGTTATATTTTTTTGTTTTAGACTAATACTTAATAACAGTTTTAGTATTAAATTAAGAATTTTCATACTTTCAATTAAGATATAAGTATATATTATTAGTAATAATTAATATGATTATTAATATAATAATCATTATTATATCTTAAAAATGAAAAATTAAGAGAAATATATATGTGTATTCATGATATTAGCGTTAATAATAATTAATTTAAAGTAAATATATATTTTTATATTATATACAGAATATTTATATATTAGATATTATTAAGTGCAGAATTTATATTAAGTTAAGAATTAATAAACATAATGGTTTTATTTTTTTTTGATTAATTACATTTAATTGAATTAACTTTAATTTTAAAAAAAAATTTTTGTTTAATAATTTTTTTAAAAATACTATTTAAATATAGATTATTTATTTAAATAAAATATTTAGAAGTATAGAATGAATAAATTAGTTAAAATATTTAAAACTTATTTATTCAAATTATGATGTTTTGCTATTTTTTTAATTTGTTTATTTGATTATTTTTTTAAAAAAAATGCTAGCTTAATTTTGTTTAATTTGTTAGAACTATAAAATGAATTATTAAATTTAATCGTTATTTTAGTAATAAATTATTATTTTAAAAAAATATATTTAAATTTTTTAATACTAAATAATTAGTATATATATATTGCTTATATAATAATAGATTGTTAATGCGTTATCTTAAACTTAGATGAGTTTAAGGTTGTAAATAATAATTTTATATCAAATCAACTTGATCTTTTTAACAATGAAATATGTTTATACAGTAATGGTAACTTCTTCGTTGTATAGTTCACAAAATTCCATGAGTTCTTTTATTTTTTCTAGAACTGTTATTAGTTTAGGACATAATATATACAGTGTATTTTTTTATGGTGATGGTGTTTTTAATGGAGTTACTACTAGTAGCATGAAAAATGTACATTATGTAAATATAGAAGAAGAATGGAGAAAATTACATGATACACATAATGTGAGATTATATTTGTGTATAAATTCATTAATACAACGTGGAGTAATAAAGAAAAATACTAATTTAAGTAAAGAAAAAAATACAAAAAATATTTCAAAAGCATTTTCTATTGTAGGTTTTAGTAGGTTTTTGAAATCAGTTAAAAAGTCTCATCGTTTTATACAATTTTAAATTGTATTAATCAGTTAATTAAAATAGATTTATGTGAATAATGAATAATATAGCTTTTGTTTTTTCTCATCTTCCCTATGGAACTTCTAATGGTCAAGAAGGTTTAAATGCTGCTTTAGCATTATCTTCATTTACTAATAAAATAGGGCTTTTTTTTATAAATGACGGAGTACTTCAATTATCTAAACAGCAGAATTCTAAAAATATTTTTTTTTATAAATATACTCATGCATTTCGCATTTTTTCAATTTATTGCGAAAAAAAGTGTTATTTACATTTAGAATCTGTTAATAAGCGAGGGATATTTTTTTTTGATGACTTTTTAGTTAATATAGAAGTATTAAATACTTTATCCTTTAAAAAAAAATTAAATAGTTTTAATTGCATCGTAAATTTTTAGAGGTAATAGATTTGCTGCATACATTGATGAAGTCCCCATATTTTATCGATTTAGATACTATGTTTTTAATGGTAGATTTAAATGATGACATTATTATGTTGCAAGATGGAGTGATTTTTGCAGTAGATGAAAATTTTGTTTTAACTTATAAAAGTTATATAAATATTATATATATTTTAAAGGAAGATTTAGAAGCTCGGGGTTTGAAAAATATTAATTCTAGTTTTAAAGTTATAAATTACATACAATTTGTACAGCTTACGTTTAAACATACCACACAAATGAATTGGTAAAGAAGTATTTTTATTTAAATTGAAGTATCTATAAAACAAATTATTGAAAAACACAATATATTTTAAATAAAACTTAAAAATATTAGGAAAAATTATGTCTACTATTAATCAGTTAGTGCGAAAGTCAAGGTTATATAAAAGTACTAAGAGTAATGTTCCAGCATTAAATAGTTGTCCTCAAAAAAGAGGAGTGTGTATTAGAGTATATACGACTACTCCTAAAAAACCTAATTCAGCATTAAGAAAAGTATGTAGAGTTCGTTTAACAAATGGATTTGAAGTTACTGCATATATAGGTGGAGAAGGGCATAATCTGCAAGAACATTCTGTAATATTAATAAGAGGTGGAAGAGTAAAAGATTTACCTGGAGTAAGATATCATGTAGTTAGAGGATCTTTAGATTGTGCCGGAGTAAAGGAAAGAAAGACTAGTAGATCAAAATATGGAGTCAAAAAAAATAAATCTTAAATTTATTATTTGAGATAATATAAAAATGTTTTATTTTAAATAAGTTTAAATGAATATTTTTTAAAATAGGAGAACTATATGCCAAGAAGAAGAGTAGTAAATAATCGAAAAATTTTACCTGATCCAAAGTTTTCTTCTGAATTATTAGCTAAGTTTATTAATATATTAATGGTAAATGGAAAGAAATCTATTGCAGAATGTATTGTTTACAGTGCGTTAGATAAATTATCAAAAAAAATTGGAAAAAAAGAAATAGATGCTATTGAAATTGCTTTTGAAAATGTTCGTCCAGTAGTAGAAGTCAAATCACGTAGAGTAGGTGGTTCTACTTATCAAGTACCAGTTGAAGTTCGTTTAGTAAGGCGTAATGCTTTAGCTATGAGATGGATAATTTCATCAGCTAGAAAAAGAAAAGATAAATCTATGACATTACGTTTGTTTCATGAGTTGCTTGATGCTATAGATAATAAAGGAGCTGCAGTGAGAAAACGAGAAGAAGTGCATAAAATGGCTGAAGCTAATAAAGCATTTGCACATTATCGTTGGTAAAAATAAAATAAATTATTTTACATTTGTACTAAGTAAAATTAAATTTCTTATTTAGTCCCAGTATGTTTATTAATATAAAAAGGCAGAAGAAATAATGGCTCGTATAACACCTATTATACATTACCGTAATATTGGAATTAGTGCTCATATTGATGCTGGAAAAACTACAACTACAGAACGAATTTTATTTTATACAGGAATAAATCATAAAATAGGAGAAGTTCATGATGGAGCAGCTACTATGGATTGGATGGAGCAAGAACAAGAAAGAGGAATTACAATCACTTCTGCTGCTACTACAACGTTTTGGTCTGGAATGGCAAATCAGTTTAAACCACATAGAATAAATATTATTGATACGCCAGGACATGTTGATTTTACTATAGAAGTAGAAAGATCAATGAGAGTACTAGACGGAGTAGTAATGGTATATTGTGCAGTAGGAGGAGTTCAACCTCAATCTGAAACAGTATGGAGGCAGGCTAATAAATACAAGGTTCCACGCATTGCTTTTGTGAATAAAATGGATAGAATGGGAGCTGATTTTTTAAAAGTAGTAGAACAAATTAAAGTTAGATTAGGTGCTAATCCAGTTCCACTTCAACTTTCTATTGGAAAAGAAGAAAATTTTACAGGATTGATTGATTTAATAAAAATGAAAGCTATTAGTTGGAATGGAGAAGATCAAGGTATTACTTTTAAATATGAAAATATACCTGTAGATATGCAAGTTATTGCTGATAAATGGAGACAGCATTTGATCGAAGCAGCAGTAGAAGAAGATGAATTTTTGATGAATAAATATTTAAATAATCAATATATATCTGAAAAAGAAATAAAAAATTGTTTAAGAAAAAGGGCATTAAAAAATGAAATAATGTTAGTAACTTGTGGTTCTGCTTTTAAAAACAAAGGTGTACAAGCTTTATTAGATGCTATTATAGAATATTTACCTTCTCCTTTAGATGTTGTAAAGTTAGAAAAAGAATTAAAAAACGATAATAAGAATACTAGACACAATAACATTATTTCTAATAATATTGATTCTTTAGATAAAAAATCTTTTTCAGCTTTAGCTTTTAAAATAGCAAATGACCCGTTTGTTGGAAATTTAACGTTTTTTCGAGTTTATTCAGGGATTGTTCGTTCTGGAGATACTATTTTTAATTCTGTTAAAGATCAAAAAGAACGATTAGGTCGTATTGTTCAAATGCATGCAAATAAGAGAGAAGAAATAAAAGAAGTATATGCTGGAGATATAGCCGCTGCAATAGGTTTAAAAAATGTTACTACAGGCGATACTTTATGTGATCAGAACAATCCTGTTGTTTTGGAAAAAATGGAGTTTCCAGAACCAGTAATATCTATTGCAGTTGAACCTAAGACAAAATCTGATCAAGAAAGAATGGGTTCTGCATTAGCTCGTCTTGCGAAAGAAGATCCTTCATTTCGAGTACATGTTGATATTGAATCTAATCAAACTATTATATCAGGAATGGGAGAATTGCATTTAGAAATTATTGTAGACCGTATGAAACGTGAGTTTAATGTGGACGCTAATATAGGAAAACCTCAAGTTGCATATCGTGAAGCTATTAAAAAAAGAGTAAATGATGTAGAAGGAAAACATATTAAACAATCTGGAGGAAGAGGACAATATGGTCATGTAGTAATTGATTTATTTCCATTGAAAGATAGTGATGTAAATTATACATTTATTAATGACATCAAGGGAGGAGTAATTCCAGGGGAGTATATTTCGGCTATTGATAAAGGTATTCAAGAGCAGCTAAAATCAGGTCCTCTAGTTGGATATCCAGTAGTTGGAATTGGAGTTAGACTACATTTCGGCTCATACCACGATGTAGATTCTTCAGAAATTGCTTTTAAATTAGCATCTTCTTTTGCATTTAAAAAAGCTTTTAATTTAGCTAACCCAATTTTGTTAGAACCAATTATGAAAGTTGAAATAGAAACTCCAGAAAAATATATGGGAGATGTTATAGGAGATTTAAATAGAAGAAGGGGGCATATAGAAAAAATGGAAGATATAATGTCCGCAAAGTTTATAACAGCTCAAGTTCCTTTATCAGAAATGTTTGGATATGCAACTGATTTGCGTTCTCAAACACAAGGTAGAGCTGTTTATTCTATGGAATTTTTAAAGTATGCAGAAGCTTCAAAATCTACAATTTCTTCTATTTTAGATAGTAGAAAAAAATAATAGTGATTTTTTAAAACATAAATAAACATATGAGGAATATAGAAAGTGGCTAAAGAAAAGTTTGAACGTTCTAAACCGCATATAAACGTAGGTACTATCGGTCACGTAGATCATGGTAAAACTACTTTAACAGCAGCTATTACAACAGTTTTATCTAAAAAATATGGAGGTACGGCTCGTGCTTTTGATCAAATAGATAATGCACCTGAAGAAAAAGCAAGAGGTATTACTATCAATACTTCCCATGTAGAGTATGATACTGAAAAGCGTCACTATGCTCATGTAGATTGTCCTGGACATGCTGATTATATAAAAAATATGATTACTGGAGCAGCACAAATGGATGGCGCAATTTTAGTAGTAGCAGCTACAGATGGACCTATGCCTCAAACTAGAGAACATATTTTATTAGGACGTCAAGTAGGAGTTCCTTATATATTAGTTTTTTTAAATAAATGTGATATGGTAGATGATGAAGAATTATTAGAATTAGTAGAAATGGAAGTTAGAGATCTATTAACACAATATGATTTTCCAGGAGATAGCACTCCTATTATTAGAGGATCCGCTTTAAAAGCATTAGAAGGAGATGCAAAGTGGGAAGAAAAAATTATTGAATTAACAGATTTTTTAGATTCATATATTCCAGAGCCAAAGCGTGCTATTGAGCAACCTTTTTTATTACCAATAGAAGATGTTTTTTCTATTTCTGGAAGAGGAACTGTTGTTACTGGAAGAGTAGAAAGAGGTATTATTAAAATTGGAGATGAAGTAGAAATAGTTGGAATCAAACCAACGAGCAAAACGATTTGTACTGGTGTTGAAATGTTTAGAAAATTATTAGATGAAGGTAGAGCAGGAGAAAATGTTGGTGTATTATTAAGAGGTACAAAACGTGAAGATATAGAACGTGGTCAAATTTTATCAAAACCGGGTTC
The DNA here is from genome assembly GCF_005080765.1 of Buchnera aphidicola (Anoecia oenotherae). Taxonomy (NCBI): domain Bacteria; kingdom Pseudomonadati; phylum Pseudomonadota; class Gammaproteobacteria; order Enterobacterales; family Erwiniaceae; genus Buchnera; species Buchnera aphidicola. Next base: position 485,082 of record NZ_CP033012.1, on the reverse strand, counting down.
TATTTTACCTCATGTTAAATTTACAGCTAAAGTTTATGTATTATCTAAAGATGAAGGAGGAAGGCATACAGCTTTTTTAAAAGGATATAGACCTCAATTTTATTTTAGAACTACTGATGTAACTGGTTCAATTGAACTTTTAGGTTCAGTAGAAATGGTTATGCCTGGAGATAATGTAGAAATGGTGGTTACTTTAATTCATCCAATCGCAATGGAAGAAGGATTGCGTTTTGCTATAAGAGAAGGAGGAAAAACTGTGGGTGCTGGAGTAGTTTCTAAAGTGATGAGTTAATGTAAAAAACTAATAATGTATTATTATATGTTTGTTACTTAATATAATAAATAAAGATAGGGAAAGGAGTAGTTTTTTTATGCTCTTTTCTCGTTTTAAACAAAATAATTTTTCAGAAAGTAGAATTTAATTAAATAAAAATTGTTTTAAATTTTTTTTAATACTAAAAATAGTATTTTTAGTAAGTTTTATTTTATGTTTATATATATATTTATTTATTTAATAATATAGTTATATATGTAAATAATAATTTATGAGTTTTTTTTTTTTTTTTTATATGATAAAATATAGCTAGATTTAGCTTTATTTTTATTTTTTATTTTAAAGAATATAATATTCTTTGTAGGAGTTAAATTGTAGGGTTATCTATATAATATAAAAATATTAAAACTTATTTCAAAAATTCCTAATAAAGGATTTATATTAACACGATTACGCCAAATAACATGTATTTTCATGTATATGGAGTAAATTTATAGTTTGTATATAATGGAGTTCTGATGCTATGCAGAACCAAAGAATTCGTATTCGTCTTAAGGCTTTTGATCATCGTCTAATTGATCAATCTACAGCTGAGATAGTAGAAACAGCTAAAAGAACAGGAGCTCAAGTTCGAGGTCCTATTCCTTTACCAACGAGAAAAGAAAGATTTACTATTTTAGTATCTCCGCATGTTAATAAAGATGCTCGTGATCAGTACGAAATTAGGACACATAAAAGATTAATTGATATCGTTGAACCTACTGAAAAAACTGTAGATGCATTAATGCGGTTAGATTTAGCTGCTGGTGTAGATGTTCAAATTAGCTTAAGTTAAGGTATCTTAATGTGATTTAGAGGTACTAAAAATGATAGGTTTAGTAGGAAAAAAAATTGGAATGACTAGAGTTTTTACTAAAGAAGGTATAGTCATTCCTATTACTGTTGTTAAAGTAAATAATAATAGAGTTACACAAATCAAAAAAAAAGAAAAAGATTTATATAATGCTGTTCAAGTAACTACTGGTAAGATAAAGAATAATAGATTAAAAAAACCTGCAATAGGACACTTTATGAAAAATAAAGTATTAGCAGGAATAGGTTTATGGGAGTTTAGAGTCGAAAATATTGTAGATTTTAAGGTTGGTCAAATTTTGACTGTAGATATATTCTCAAATATTAATAAAGTAGATATTACTGGATTTTCAAAAGGAAAAGGATTTAGCGGTACTATCAAAAGATGGAATTTTAAAATGCAAGATGCTACTCATGGAAATTCGTTATCACATAGAGTGCCTGGATCTATTGGACAAAATCAAACTCCTGGAAGAGTTTTTAAAGGAAAAAAAATGTCTGGTCATTTAGGAAACAGTAGAACTACTATTCAAAATTTAAAAATAATAGAAGTTGATGTAAATAATAGTTTATTACTGATTAAAGGATCTGTTCCTGGTCCAAAAAATAGTAATATTATTGTTAAACCAGCTATTAAGGGATGAGGGATTTAGATATGGATTTAGTACTTCAAGACATACAGGAATTAGTCCCTGTATCTAGATCTGTTTTTGGTTGTGATTTTAATGAGGCTTTAGTTCATCAAGTAATAGTGGCATATACTTCTTACGCTAGACAAGGAACAAAAGCTCAAAAAAGTAGAGCATTAGTTTCTGGTTCAGGAAAAAAGCCATGGAGACAAAAAGGCACTGGAAGAGCAAGAGCAGGTTCCATAAGAAGTCCACTTTGGCGTTCTGGAGGAGTAACTTTTGCATCTTGCAATAAAGATTATTCAAAAAAAATTAACAAAAAAATGTATAAAGGAGCTTTAAAAAGTATATTATCTGAACTAATAAGGCAAAAAAGATTTATAGTTTTTAAAGATTTTTCGTTAGAATATCCAAAAACTAAATTGTTATTAGAAAAATTAAAAGTTATAGCATTAACAAAAAAACTATCTTTAGATAAAGTATTAATTATTACAAATAAAGTGGAAGAGAATTTAATGTTAGCTTCTAGAAATGTAAAAAAAATAGAAGTTCGAGAAGCTTCTTATATTGATCCATATAGCTTAATAAAATTTGATAAAACAGTGATTACTGTAAAAGCGGTAAAAAAAATTGAGGATATGCTGGTATGATTATGGAAGAACGCTTATTAAATATAATTTTATCTCGTCATATTTCTGAAAAATCAACTATTTCTGCAGAAAAAAAAAATACTATAGTGTTAAAAGTATTATATTCTGCAAAAAAATATGAAATTAAAAAATCTGTAGAAAAATTGTTCTCTGTACAAGTAGATAGCGTAAACACATTAATCGTAAAGAGAAAAAAAAAAGGACATGGACAAAAAATAGGATTTAGAAAAAAATGGAAAAAAGCTTTTGTCACTATAAAAAAAGGACAAAAATTAGATTTAATTGATTCTAGAAAATAAATAGTTGTACTAAAGGAAAAAAAATGACAGTTGTTAAATATAAACCAACATCTCCAGGACGTAGACATGCTGTAAAAGTAGTTACTACTAATTTATATAAAGGAAAAGCACATTCCCTTTTATTAAAAAAAATTGTTAAAACAGGAGGTAGAAATAACAATGGTCGAATAACTACTCGACATATTGGAGGTGGTCATAAAAAAAGGTATAGGGTAATAGACTTTAAAAGAAATAAAGATAATGTTTTGGCAGTTGTAGAAAGAATAGAACATGATCCTAATAGGTCAGCTAATATAGCATTATTATTATATAAAGATGGAACAAGAAGCTATATAATTGCTCCAAAAAATATTAGCATTGGAGATACAGTAGTTTCAGGTCCTAAATCAGAAATTAATATTGGAAATTCTTTGCCGATAAAAAATATACCTATAGGTTGTCTTATTCATAATGTAGAAATGAAACCTGGAAAAGGAGGTCAAATAGCTAGATCAGCTGGAAATTATGCTCAGTTAATTTCAATAGAAGAAAATTATGCTTCGTTAAGATTGCGATCTGGAGAAATGAGAAAAATTGAAATTCAATGCAGAGCAACAATAGGAGAAGTAGGAAATTCTGAAAATATGTTAAAAATTTTAGGAAAAGCAGGAGCATCTCGTTGGAGAGGAGTTAGACCTACTGTTAGAGGAACAGCTATGAATCCAGTAGATCATCCTCATGGAGGTGGTGAAGGTAGGAATTTTGGTAAACATCCAGTTTCTCCCTCTGGTTATCAAACGAAAGGAAAAAAAACTCGTAAAAATAAAAGAACTGATAAATTTATTTTACGTCGTAGAACTCGATAATTATTTATAAGGTAGTTGCATATGCCACGTTCTTTAAAAAAAGGTCCTTTTATAGATTCACATTTGTTTAATAAAGTACAAAATACAGTTAAAAATAAAGACAAAAAACCGTTACGAACTTGGTCTCGGCGTTCTACTATATTTCCAAATATGATTGGTTTAACTATATCTGTTCATAATGGAAAAAAACATATTCCAGTATTTATTACTGAAGAAATGGTAGGACATAAGCTTGGAGAGTTCTCTTTAACAAGAACTTATAGAGGACATACTTCAGATAAAAAAGTGAAAAAAACATCTAAGAGTTAATTAAAGGTATAACGATGGAAATTTTAGCAAAATATTGTAAAGCTCGTTCTTCAGCTCAAAAAATACGTATCATCGCTGATTTAATACGGGGGAAAAATGTTTTAGTAGCTATGAACATCTTAAATTTTGTAAAAAAAAAGGCTGCTCATTTTGTTAGAATGACTCTTCAATCTGCTATTGCAAATGCTGAACATAACAATAATTGTGATTCAAAAAAACTAAAAATTATAAAAATATTTGCAGATGAAGGACCTACCATGAAACGTATGATGCCTAGAGCTAAGGGACGTTCAGATCGTATTTTAAAGCGAACAAGTCATATAACAGTAGTTGTTTCTGATACTTAAGTTTTTGGAGTAATATAATATGGGACAAAAAGTTCATCCTAACGGAATGCGGTTAGGAATTGTGAAAAAATGGAATTCAGTTTGGTTTGCTAATAGTAAGAATTTTGCAAATAATCTACATAGTGATTTTGTAGTACGGGAATTTTTAACTAATAAATTGTTAAAAGCATCAGTATCAAAAATAGTAATAGAAAGATTATCTAAAAGTATTAGAATTACTATTTATTCAGCTAGACCTGGAATAGTTATAGGAAAGAAAGGAGAAGACATAGAAAAATTGAGATCAGAAATTTTAAATATTACCGGTATTCCTGCACAAATAAATATTGCAGAAATAAAAAAACCTGAACTAGATGCAAAATTAGTATCGGATAGCATTGTCTCTCAATTGGAGAGAAGAGTTATGTTTCGTCGAGCTATGAAGAGGGCTGTTCAAAATTCTATGAGACAAGGAGCAAAAGGAATAAAGGTAGAAGTGAGTGGAAGATTAGGAGGAGCTGAAATAGCTAGAACGGAATGGTATAGAGAAGGTAGAGTTCCATTACATACTTTAAGAGCGAATATAGAATATAATTCTTCAATAGCTAAAACTACATATGGAATAGTTGGTGTTAAAGTATGGATTTTTAAAGGAGAGATATTAGGAGGAATGACTTCAGTTGAAGAAATAGATAGGTTAGAAAAACCTACTTTACTTTCCAGAAAGAAAAAAAAGAACAGAAGATAAAGGATAAACATTTATTATGATGCAACCAAAACGTACTAAATTTCGAAAAATGCATAAAGGCCGTAATAGAGGGATAGTAGTAGGAGATGAGATTAGTTTTGGAATGTTTGGATTAAAAGCAGTGGATCGCGGAAGGTTGACTGCAAAACAAATTGAATCGGCTAGAAGAACTATTTCTCGTTTTATCAAAAGACAAGGAAAGGTATGGATTCGTATTTTTCCAGATAAGCCTATTACTCAAAAACCATTAGAAGTGAGAATGGGAAAAGGAAAAGGTAATGTTGAATATTGGGTTGCATTAGTTCAACCTGGAAAAATTTTATATGAAATTTCAGGAATTTCTGAAGAAACATCTAGAAAAGCATTTAAATTAGCATCATCAAAATTGCCTATAAAAACTATATTTATTAATAAAAGAGAGACTATACATGTTAATAGATAAATTGCGTTCTTTAAAAAAAAACAAAATTTATGAGCAGTTAATAATTTTCTATAGAGAACAGTTTAATTTAAAAATGCAATTTTCATCAGGAAAATTAAAACAAACACATTTATTAAAAAAAATTAGAAAGCAAATTTCTAGAACTAAAACTATTTTTATGGAAAAAAGGCATGAAGATAATGGTTAAAAAAAAGAATACATTACAGGGAAAAATAAGTAGTAATAAAATGTATAAGTCAGCAACGGTAATAATAGAAAAATTAGTAAAGCATAGTTTGTATAGAAAGTTTGTAAAGCGTACTACTAAATTACATATTCATGATGAAAAGAATGAATGTTCTGTAGGAGATATTGTAAAAGTACAGGAATGTCGTCCTATTTCTAAGACTAAATCATGGAAATTAGTATGTATAGTAAAAAAAATAGTTATTTAATTTATTTATATTTCAATATAGTATTATACTATATAAGAATAAGTATATAGTTTAATATCATGACTTTTTCATATATGTTTAACAAACATAATATAACTATGTTTTATAATTTTGTGAATATAATAAAGAGATAAAATTTAAAATGATACAGGTAGAAACTGTTCTTAATGTAGCTGACAATTCGGGTGCTAAATTAGCAATTTGTATAAAAGTATTAGGTGGTTCAAAGAGAAGATATGCGAACATTGGAGATATTATTAAAATAGCTATAAAAGAAGCAATTCCAAGAGGAAAAGTAAAAAAAGGAGATGTTCTTAAAGCTGTAGTGATAAGAACAAGAAAAGGTGTTAGGAGAACTGATGGTTCTTTAATTCGATTTGATAGAAACTCTTGTGTTTTATTAAATAATGTAAATGAACAATTAGTTGGTACTAGAATTTTTGGTCCTGTTACAAGAGAATTACGTAATGAAAAATTTATGAAAATTGTTTCTTTAGCTTCAGAAGTAATATAAAGGTAAAATTATGGCAGCTAAAATTCGTAAAAATGATACAGTAATGATTTTATCAGGGAGAGATAAAGGTAAAGTAGGAAAAGTTATAGGAATAAAATCAGATAGTAATAAAGTAATGGTTAAAGGGATTAATATAGTAACTAAACATCAAAAGTCAGTTCCTTCTCAAAATAAAAGTGGTGGAATTATAAAACAAGAGGCTTATATTCATATTTCTAATGTAGGTGTTTTAAATAAAAAAACTGGAAAATCAGAAAAAATAGGATTTAAATTTCAATCAGGAAAAAAATTTAGATTTTTTAAGTCCAGTAATGAAATACTTATATAGAAAGAAAAAAAGGATTATTTATATGTCTATATTATATAATTATTTTAATAGTGTTGTTATAAAGAAACTTATGGTTAAATTTAATTATAGTTCTATAATGCAAGTTCCTAAGATAGAAAAAATTGTTTTAAATATGGGTGTAGGAACTGCTATATCAGATAAAAAAATATTAAATAATGCTGTATCAGATTTATCATTAATATCAGGTCAAAAACCATTGATTACGAAAGTTCGAAAATCAGTAGCAGGATTTAAAATTCGAAAAGGGTATCCTATAGGATGTAAGGTTACTTTAAGAGGAAAAAGAAAATGGGATTTTTTTTATCGTTTAATATCGATAGCTATACCTAGAATTCGTGATTTTAGAGGATTTCCTCGTTCTTCTTTTGATAAACAAGGAAATTATAATTTTGGAATAAAAGAACAAATTATTTTTCCAGAAATTAATTATGATAAAGTAGATAAAATAAGAGGATTAAACGTTACTATTACAACTACTTCTTTATCAGATTCTGAAGGATATGAATTATTATCTGCGTTTAATTTTCCATTTAGAAATTAAAGAAAGGAATTATGTATTATTATGGCTAAACAATCAATGAAAGCTAGAGAAGTAAAACGAATTTATTTAGCTAAAAAATTTTTCAATGCAAGAAAAAAATTAAAATCTATTATTTTAAATTCTCATTTAAAAGAAGAAGTACGTTTTGATGCTGTGTTAAAACTACAGTCATTACCAAGAGATTCTAGTATGTGCAGACAAAGAAATAGATGTCGTCAAACAGGTAGACCTCATGCTTATTTAAGAAAATTTGGATTAAGTAGAATGAAAGTAAGAGAATCTGCTATGAGAGGAGAAATACCAGGTTTAAGAAAAGCTAGTTGGTAGTTTATATACGGTGTCAAAAGACCAATATTTTTAATATTTATGTCTATTATTTAAGTATTATACACATATATAGTAGAAAGATTTAAGGGGAGAAAATTTAATTGAGCATGCAAGATCCTATTTCAGATATGTTAACTCGTATACGAAACAGTCAAGCTTCTAATAAAATTTCAGTAAAAATAAGTTTTTCAAACATTAAATTAGAAATTAGTAAAGTATTAAAAGAAGAAGGATATATTTTAGATGTAATAATAAAAAAAAGCAAAAAAATATTTTTTTTAGAAATATTTTTAAAATATTTTCAAGGTCATGCTGTTATAGAAAAAATAGAACGAGCAAGTCGTCCTAGTTCTAGGATATATAAAAAAAAGCGATCTATTCCAATGGTTATGGATGGTTTTGGAATTTCCATTTTATCTACTTCTAAAGGAGTTATGACAGATAAGAATGCTCGTAAAATAGGATTAGGTGGAGAAATAATTTGTTATGTAGCTTAATTGGAGTAGTGTGTGTATGTCTAGAATTGCAAAATTACCTATTGTTGTTCCAAAAGAAGTAAAAGTTGTTTTAAACTATCCAATAATTCATATAACAGGATCATTCGATTCTTTATCATATAAAATACACAAATATGTTAATGTACAGTATGAAAGTAATGTTTTAGTTTTTAAAACTCAGGTCGATGATTCTAAAAGTTGGGCTCAAGCAGGTACTACTAGATCAATAATATATTCAATGATAGTTGGAGTTTCTACAGGATTTATTAAAAAGTTAAAGTTATCAGGTGTTGGATATAGAATTTCTTTATCAAAAAAAAACATTATTAATATGTCATTAGGATATTCGCATAATGTTGAATATATTTTACCAAAAGGTGTATTAGCAGAAAGTCCATCTACAACTGAAATTATATTGAAAAGTGCTAATAAACAGTTAGTTGGTCAAGTAGCATCGAATTTGCGTAGTTACAGAATACCAGAACCTTATAAAGGAAAAGGTATACGTTATGAACATGAAAAAGTTCGAATTAAAGAGGCAAAAAAGAAATAATTTATATGAATCCTAATATTAAAAGAATGTCTAGATTACGTAGAGCACGTAAAACAAGAGAAAAATTAAAAGAGTTAAAAGCAATTCGATTAGTTGTTCATCGTACTTCAAAACATATATATGCTCAAGTAATTAGCTCAGATTTTTGTACAATTATAGCATCAGCTTGCACTTTAGAAAAACGAATAATAAATAGTAAAAAAGGAACTGGAAATAAAAAATCTGCTTCGATTATTGGAAAAGAAATAGCTAAAAGAGCCTTAGAAAAAGGTATTAAAAAAGTTTCTTTCGATCGTTCTGGTTTTAAATATCATGGTCGTGTAAAGGAATTAGCAGTTTCAGCACGAAAAACAGGACTTAATTTTTAAGGTAAAATAGGATGTCAAAATTTGAAAAAAAGAATGTTTCTCATGGAGATTTAAAAGAAAAATTAGTAGCTGTTAACAGAGTATCAAAAACTGTTAAAGGTGGTAGGGTTTTTTCTTTTACTGCATTAACGGTTGTAGGGGATGGACGTGGAAAAGTAGGATTCGGATATGGAAAAGCTAAAGAAGTCCCTGCTGCTATTCAAAAAGCTATGGAAAAAGCACGAAAAAATATGATTAGTATTCCATTAAATAAAGGAACATTACAACATTCAGTTACAGGATCTCATACTGGATCGAATATTTTTATGAAACCAGCTTCAGAAGGAACAGGGATAATAGCAGGAGGTGCTATGCGTGCTGTATTAGAAGTTTCAGGTATACACAACGTATTAGCTAAGACGTATGGATCTACTAATCCTATTAATGTAGTTAGAGCCACATTAGATGGTTTGTCTAGAATGCGATCCCCTTCTATGGTAGCTAAAAAAAGAAATAAACTTATTAGTGACATATTGGAGTGAAGTAAAATGATAAATAATGATAGTGTAAAAATCACTCAAATTAAAAGTTCTATAGGAATATTACCAAAGCATAAAGCTACTTTAAAAGGACTAGGTCTTAGATATATAGGGCATACTGTTATAAGAAAAAATAATCCTTCTTTGCAAGGAATGATAAAATTAGTATCTTACATGTTAGCAGTAAAGGAATTTTAATATGCGTTTAAATACTATTTCTTCACAAAAAGGTTCTGTTACAAGAAAAAAAAGAGTTGGAAGAGGGATTGGTTCAGGGTTAGGAAAGACGTGTGGAAGAGGTCACAAGGGACAAAAATCTAGGAGTGGAAGGAAAATTAGCAGAACGTTTGAAGGAGGACAAACTCCTTTATATAGACGATCACCTAAGTTTGGTTTTTTTTCCAGAAAGAAAAAGTTAACAGTAGAAGTTCGTTTATCAGATTTAAATAAAATAAATACTAAACATGCTATTACTATTAATGAATTAAAGAAAAATAATATTATAAATAATAATATAAAGTACGTGAAAATAATTTTACATGGTACTTTAAAAAAATCTCTTATAGTAAAAGGTTTATCTGTTACAAAAGGAGCACGTTTAGTAATAGAATCATGTGGTGGAACAATTAAAAATGAATAATCTATTATGGAATATAAATTGATTAACTATTACAAAAATTATAATAAAGGAATAATTGAATTAAAAAGAAGAATAATATTTTTTGTTTTTTCTATTATTGTTTTTCGTATTGGTTCGTTTATTCCTATTCCTGGAATTAATATTCCAGTATTGTCAAAAATTATATATTCTAATTCTAGTGGAATTTTTGACATATTTAATATGTTTTCTGGTGGATCTTTAAGTAGAGCTTCTATATTTGCATTAGGAATTATGCCCTATATTTCAGCGTCTATTATTATTCAAGTATTAACTTTAGCTTATCCTACTTTTTCTAAGCTAAAAAAAGAAGGAGAATTAGGAAGTAAAAAAATTAATAAGTATGTAAGGTATTTGACATTGTTATTAGCTATTTTTCAATCAGTTGGATTAGCTACTAGCCTTCCATTTTTACCTGGAATGAAATATTTTATTCTTAATCCTGACATTTATTTTTATTTTATTGCTATTTTTAGTTTAATTTCAGGGTCATTGTTTTTAATGTGGTTAAGTGAATTGATTACTGAATATGGTTTAGGAAATGGAACGTCTATATTAATATTTATCAGTATTTTATCAGGATTTCCTTCAATTTTTAGTAAAATAATTAATCAATTTTATAACAATGAATATACTGTATTACAGTATATAGTTGTAATGATCATTATTACAATATCTATCTTTTTCGTAGTTTTTGTTGAGCGGTGTCAAAGACAAATAACAATACGCTATGCTGGTCGTCAACGAGGAAGTAGAATGTATTCTACTCAAAATACTCATCTACCATTAAAATTAAATATGTCTGGTGTTATGCCAGCAATATTTTCGTCTAGCATGTTAATTTTTCCTTCTATTATAGCATCTTGGTATTTAAGTAAACATTTGGATAATTTAAATGTATTATGTAAAATAATTCTATTTTTTAAATTCAGTCATATTCTTTATAGTTTGTTATATGCTATATCGATAGTATTTTTTTGTTTTTTCTATAGTCAATTAGCATTTAACCCAAGAGAAACTGCAGAAAATTTAAAAAAATCAGGAGCTTTTATTCCAGGAATTAGACCGGGAGAAAAGACAGAAAAGTATATTAGTAGTATTATGCTGAAATTAACATGTATTGGTTCTATATATATGATGTTTATTTGTTTGATGCCAGAATTTATAAAAAACGTTTTTAATATGCCGTTTTATTTTGGAGGAACATCATTATTAATAGTTGTTGTAGTTATAATAGATTTTATAACTCAAATACAAACTTTAATTATATCAAATCAATATGATGTTATTTTAAAAAAATCTAATTTATATTTTAACAATAAAAAAAAATAGTTTTTAATTAAATATATTGAGATCTACAAATGAAAGTAAGAGCATCAGTAAAAAAATTATGTAGAAATTGTAAAATAGTACGTAGAAAAAATGTGATTCGTGTATATTGCATTAGCGATCCAAAACATAAACAGAGACAAGGATAAATAATATTTAGATTAAACTTTAATAAGTTAAATAACATTAAATAAAACTTTATTATAAATAATTAACTTTTGTACTATAATATTTAGGAGTTTTTATGGCTCGTATTGCAGGAATTAATATTCCTGATCATAAACATATAAGAATAGCATTAACAAAAATATACGGAATTGGAATTTCTAGTTCTAAGTTAATTTGCAATAGTATAGGTGTTAATGAAGATAGTAAAGTAAAGGATTTACGTGATTCACAGATAGATTTATTGAGAACAGCTATTTCTAAATTTATTGTAGAAGGAGATTTACGAAGAGAAAAAACGCTAAGTATTAAACGTTTGATAGATTTAGGATGTTATAGAGGATTAAGACATAGAAAAGGGTTACCAGTACGAGGTCAAAGAACCAAAACTAATGCAAGAACGTGTAAAGGTCCTAGAAAATCTATAAAAAAATAATTGGAGTTTTATAAAAGAATTATGGCAAAAACCACAATACGTACTCGTAAACGAGTAAAAAAGCAAGTTTTAGACGGAATAGCGCATATTCATGCTTCATTTAACAATACTATTGTTACTATTACTGATAAACAAGGAAATGTTTTAGGATGGGCAACTGCAGGAGGATCTGGTTTTAGAGGATCTAGAAAATCTACTCCGTTTGCAGCACAAGTAGCAGCAGAACGGTGTGCCGAATTAGTAAAAGATTATGGTTTAAAAAATTTAGAAGTAATGGTAAAAGGGCCTGGACCTGGAAGAGAATCTACAATTAGAGCATTGAATTCTGCTGGATTTAAAATTACTAATATTACAGACGTAACTCCTATACCACATAATGGATGTCGTCCTCCTAAGAAAAGACGTGTATAAATTAGTCAATGTTAAGGAGAAATAATACATGGCAAAATATCTTGGTCCAAAATTAAAACTGAGTCGTAGAGAAGGAACAGATTTGTTTTTTAAATCAGGAGTTCGATCTATAGAATCGAAATGTAAAATAGATAGACCGCCTGGTCAGCATGGTATAAAAAAAACAAGATTATCAGATTATGGTGTACAATTGAGAGAAAAGCAAAAAGTAAGAAGATTATATGGTGTTCTAGAGAGACAATTTAGAAACTATTATAAAAAAGCAGCAAGATTAAAAGGAAATACAGGTGAAAATTTATTGTTTTTATTAGAACATAGATTAGACAATATTGTTTACCGTATTGGATTTGGTTCAACTAGAGCTGAATCTAGACAGTTAATAACTCATAAAATAATTACCATCAATGATAAAATAGTAAATATTCCTTCATATCAAATTTTAAAAAACGACGTTATTGGAATAAAAAATAATGCTAAAAATTATATTCGAATAAAAAATTCTATGCAGTTAGCAGAACAAAGAGAACCATCCACGTGGATAAATTTAAATAAGTCTACTATGCAGGCTAAATTAATTAGAGTTCCTGAACGGGTTGATTTTTCTTCAGAAATTAATGAACATTTAATTGTTGAACTATATTCAAAATAAAGAACCATCATTAAGAGAGGAATATATGTCACTTTTAAATAAAAATTTTCTAAAACCTAGATTAGTAAATGTAGAACAAATAAATATAACTCGTGCAAAAGTTACTTTAGAACCATTAGAACGAGGATTTGGTCATACATTAGGAAACGCACTTCGTAGAATTTTATTATCTTTTATGCCTGGAAGTGCTGTTACAGAAGTAGAAATTGATAATGTTTTACATGAGTATAGTACTAAAGAAGGTATTAAAGAAGATATACTGGAAATTTTATTAAATTTAAAAAAATTAGCTGTAAAAATTCATGGAAAAGATAAAGCTATTTTATTTTTAGAAAAATCTGGAATTGGAGTAGTTACAGCATCTAATATTATTCACGATGCTAATATAGAAATAATTAATCCAAAACATCATATTTGTTATTTAACAGATTTAAATTCTTCTATTAAAATGAGAATAAAAATAGAAAAAGGAAGAGGATACGTTCCTGTTTCTGCTAGAGTTAGGAATAGTAGTGAAAGAATAATAGGTAGATTACTACTGGATGCTTGTTATAGTCCTGTTAATCGTGTTTCTTATAATGTAGAAGCAGCTAGAGTTGAACAAAGAACTGATTTAGATAAACTAGTATTAGAAATAGAGACTAATGGAACTATTAATCCTGAAGAAGCAATTAGAAAATCAGCTACTATTTTATCAGATCAATTAGAAGCTTTTGTAGATTTAAGTAGCATTCCAGAAGTAGAAATTAAAGAGGAAAAACCTGAATTTGAACCAATTTTATTACGTCCTGTCGACGATTTAGAATTGACAGTTCGTTCAGCAAATTGTTTAAAAGCAGAAATGATTTACTATATTGGAGATTTAGTACAAAAAACAGAAGTAGAATTATTAAAAACTCCTAATTTAGGAAAAAAGTCTTTAACAGAAATAAAAGATATTTTAGCATTAAGAAATCTTTCCTTGGGTATGCGTTTAAAAAATTGGCCTCCAAAGAAGTTGTTAAATGTTTAATAAATTTAAAATTATAGAGTAATTTAAATCTATATAGTTTTTTAAAGGAATATAGAGATGAGACATAGAAAAATTGGACGTAAACTAAATAGAAAAAGAGGTCATTTGAAGTCTATGTTAAAAAATATGGCTTATTCTTTATTTACGTATGAAATAATACAAACTACTTTATCTAAAGCGAAAGAGTTACGTAGAATAGTAGAGCCATTAATTACTCTTTCTAAGAAAGATACTTTATCTAATAGAAGAAGATTATTTTCTAAAGTTAGAGATAAGAAAATTGTTTTTAAATTAATAAAAGATATTGGTCCAAGATTTTTAAATCGTACTGGAGGATATACTAGAATATTAAGATGCGGAGTACGATCTGGAGATTGTGCTCCAATAGCATATATCGAACTGGTGAACAAAAATACTGAAAATATTTTAAAATTAAATACTACTAAAAAGTTAGAAAATAAATTACATTAAGTGTAATTAAGTTTTTTGAAGATGTTATTGATAGTTATTAACTATACATATACATTTATATATAATTATTAAGAACATAGCGTTTTAAATTTTGTTATGTTCTTAAATAAAAGATAATTAGTTTAGGATTTTATATATTCGTAAAAATAATATAAGATTTATATATAACTTTTTTTAATTTTAAATAAGTAAAATATTAATTTAAAACAATTCCTGGTTTCAACAATTTTTTGTTTGAATTAATAAAATCTTGAATAGAAATAATTTTTTTTCCTGGAAACTGTATTTTTTTTAATAAAATTAAACCATTTTTTGTATTAACTTGGATTCCTTCTTTATTAATTTTAATAATTTCTCCTATTTTATAAATTTCATTATTGTATACAATAGATGATTGAAGTACTTTTATTTTAATATTATTAAAAATAAAAAATGCGATTGGCCATGGAATAAATGCTCTAATTAATCGTTCTATATAACAAGCTTCTTTATTCCAATTTATTCTTGCGTTTTCTTTTTTTATTTTTTTAGAGTATGTAGAAAGAGTTTCTTTTTGATATATTAATTTTATTGGTTCTTTATGTTCTATTTTTTTTAGTACATAAACGATTCCATAAATTCCAATTTTAAATAATTTTTTTTCTAAACTAGAACTAGTTTCTTTATTTTTAATTAAACATTTAGAAGCAAACATTATTCTTCCTGAATCTATAGATTCATTCATTTGTATAATAGTGATTCCAGTTATTTTATCTCCAGATAAAATTGAATGAGGTATAGGAGATGCTCCTCTCCAACGTGGTAAAAGCGAAGGATGTAAATTAATGCATCCAAAAGGAAATAAATGTAATATAGAATATGGAACAATTGAACCGTAAGCTACGACAATCATAATATCTGCATTTAATTTTTTAAGATTTTTTATGATTTTTTTATCTTTTGATAAGCAATTAATTTCAAATACTTGAATAGAAAAGATTTTTGCTATTTTTTTTACGGGGCTATCAATTGTTTTTTTTCCTCTTTTACTTTTGTTATTTTTTTTAGTAATAACAGCTAAAATATCATATTTATAATTGATTAGTGATTGTAAATATTTAGCAGCAAACATAGGAGTTCCAGAAAAAACAATTTTTAATTTCTTAGGATTATTTCTGTTTAAAATTTGTGTTTTCATAGTAGTATATATATGAACTTTTTGTAGTTATTTTTTTTGTTGTAAGTAATCGATAAATAATTTTCCTGACAAATGATCTATTTCATGCTGTATACATACGGCTAAAAGTTCGTGTGCTTTTATAAAAAATAATTTATTAGACCAATTTGTTGCGCTAATTTCTATATAAGAATATCGTGATATTATTGCACGTTTATTTTTAATAGATAAACAACCTTCTTCTACTTCAATATTTCCAGAATAATGTAATATGGTTGGATTAATTAGTATTATAGGATTATTTTTTTTTTCAGAATCTACAACAATAGCTATTTGTAAATTTATATCGACTTGTGTAGCTGCTAATCCTATCCCATTATTTTTATACATAGTTTCAAACATGTTATCTATAATAGTTTTAATTTTTTTATTTACTGTTTTTACAGGTTTAGCTATGCTTCTTAAACGAATGTCTGGATGTTGTAATATATTTAATATACTCATAGTTTTATTATAAAATAATCAATCAGTATTTTTTATTATAAATCTTTTTAAAAAAATTAAAAGATGAAAGTAAAAATGTTTGAATTTCATTTAAAGTACAAAAAAAATAAAAGTATTATTTTAATTTAAAAATTAATTTTAATAAATTTAATGAAATAATAGTCAAAAAAGTGTGCATTTTTGATATTTAACTAGTAATTAAAAACCATTTATTTTATATAATTATGTATATAAAAAGTTTGTTTTTTTATAAAATTATCAAAGTAATATTTTATTAACCAATAATAAGTCAATTTTTTAGAATAAATACCGTTATATTAATACTGTACTAATAAAAGAAAAATTATTTAAAGATAAAAAAAAATAAATAACATATATAACTACTTGTTACTATAGTTATAGTTTAAATTAATTTAATTAATTACATGATATAAATTATTTTTACTAAATTTAGTAAATGAAAAAGTCTAAAATGTAGCGTTAATTTATTAGATTTAAAATATATATATAGAGAAACATTTATATCTAATAACTAAGAATATATATATATATTATATTTATATACTTTATAAAGCATTTAATATATACGTTAATAAAACGTATTGATTTATATATAGTTAAATAACTAAAAGTATGAATATTATTCAATCAATTAATACTAAAGCATTGTAAAGACAAAATATTTATGTGAGTTGTATTTTTGGATTTATATTTTTTAAATTATATAATATTACACAAGAGTGCAAATAATGCTTATTTCTATAAGAAAAAGTATTCAATTATTAAAAAACGAACATATGATTTTTTATCCAACAGAATCAGTTTTTGGACTTGGATGTGATCCAGAAAATGAAAATGCAGTTCATAAGGTATTATTCATTAAAAATAGAAACATAAATAAAGGATTTATATTAGTATCTCATAATTACAATCAAGTAGAGCATTATATAGAGTATTCTAGATTAAAAATATGTAAACAACAACTTTTTAGTTATTGGAAAAACATGAATACTGTATTATTACCTTCAAAGAATTCTGTACCATATTGGATTACTGGAAGCTCAAATTTAATAGCTATTAGAATAAGTAAACATAGTGTAATAAAAAGTATATGTATTAGGTTTGGAAAACCTATAATTTCTACTAGTGCTAATATTTCAGGAAAATCTCCATGTAAAACTTTATTAGAATTAAAAGAACAATTTGGAAATACTATAAACATAGTTAGAGGAAGTCTTGGTAAAAATAAAAATCCATCTAATATTATTAATGCAAATACACAAGAGTACATTAGATATGAATGATATAGTGAGTAAAAAAAATTCTAAAAACGATGAAATAGATAATTTTGCTTTATTTGGGAATCCAGTTAGTCATTCTAAGTCTCCTGAAATATATAAAATCTTTTCTAAAGAACAAGGTGTTCAATTACAGTACAAATTACTCAGTGTATGTAAAAATAATTTAACTGAAGAAATAAAGTGCTTTTTTAGTTTAAAAAGTAGTAAAGGAGCAAATATTACTGTACCGTTTAAAGAAACAGCTATATCTGTTTGTCATTCTTTAACAGATAGAGCTAAAGTTAGTAATAGTATAAATGTAATAAAAAAATTAAATAATGAGATTTTATTAGGTGATAATACTGACGGAGTAGGATTGATTTATGATTTAAAAAAAAAAAATTTATAGATGATAGAATAAGTAATGTACTTATACTTGGAGCAGGTGGAGCTGTATCAGGAATAATTAGTGTATTATTAGAAACAGGTAAAAACATATTTATATTAAATAGAACAGTAGAAAAAGCTGAAGTAATAGAAAAAAGATTTAAGTATTTAGGGAATATATTTTGTTTAAATTTATCTAATCAGAAATTTTATCAAAAACCTTTTGACTTGATTATTAATGCAACTTCTTGTAGTATGAAAAATCAGGTTCCAGATTTTCCAACATGTTTTATTGGTAGTAATACATACTGTTACGATTTATTTTATAGTAAAAAAAATACTATTTTTTTAAAATTTTGTAAAAAACATGGAGCTATTCATTTGTCTGATGGAAAAGGGATGTTAGTTAGTCAAGCTGCATTTGCTTTTTTTTTATGGTACAATAAATTTCCAAATATAAATAATGGAATTAACTCTATTTTTTAAAAATAGAAAAATAGTGCATGTAATTTTTTATTTGTTTAATATAAATATATTAAAACTAAAAAATTATAAAATAGTATTTTACATTTTTCCTATGCAGATAAGTTAATATTTTTATTTCTTTTCACTATTTTTTTATATACAAATAATAGTATTTTACTTTATTGCAACAACGTGGTAATCTTGTTTTAGGTATGAATTCTAAATATTAATTTAGATAAGTAATTTAATTTTTTATTTAATTAAATAAATTTTATATATAAAGTAAGTAGTTTTATTAAATAATAATAATTTATTTTATTTTGATAAAATATATATTTTATATATTAAAAAAAACTTTTCTAGTCCCCTTCGTCTAGCGGTCTAGGACATCGCCCTTTCACGGCGGCAACAGGGGTTCAATTCCCCTAGGGGACAAACTACAAAAATTTAGTAAAGAAATTAAATTATTTGTATACTATTTTTTATATTTGTGTTAATCTTATTATGATTTAAAATTTATTATTTTGTTCTTTAACAATTGAAAACAAGCATACAATATAATATAAATGTAAGTTTATTTTATAAACACCTGTGGGTTGTAAGGTTAAGCGTATAAGCGTATATGGTGAATGCCTTGGCAGTCAGAGGCGAAGAAGGACGTGCTAATCTGCGAAAATCATCGGTGAGCTGATAAGAAGCGATATTAACCGTTGGTATCCGAATGGGGAAACCCGATGCAATATATAGCATCATTATTAACTGAATATATAGGTTAGTAAAGCAAACCGAGAGAATTGAAACATCTAAGTATCTCGAGGAAAAGAAATCAATTGAGATTCCCTTAGTAGTGGCGAGCGAAAAGGGACCAGCCATGAGTTAACTATATAATCTATAATTTAATAGAATGATTTGGAAAAATCAGCGATACAGAGTGATAGCCTCGTATATGAAAAATAAATATTTTATAAACTCAAAAAATTAGGGCGGGACACGAGAAATCTTGTCTGAAGATAGGGGGACCATCCTCTAAGGCTAAATACTCCTGACTGACCGATAGTGAACTAGTACCGTAAGGGAAAGGCGAAAAGAACCCCGGCTAGGGGAGTGAAATAGATCCTGAAACCGTATACGTACAAGCAGTAGGAGCTTGTTGAAATATACAAGTGACTGCGTACCTTTTGTATAATGGGTCAGCGACTTGTATTTTGTAGCAAGGTTAACTTTAATAAGGGAGCCGTAGGGAAACCGAGTCCTAAATAGGCGTTTTAGTTGCAAGATACAGACCCGAAACCCGGTGATCTAGCCATGGACAGGTTGAAGGTTGGGTAAAACCAACTGGAGGACCGAACCGACTGATGTTGAAAAATCAGCGGATGATCTGTGGTTAGGGGTGAAAGGCCAATCAAACCGGGAGATAGCTGGTTCTCCCCGAAAGCTATTTAGGTAGCGCCTCGTGAACTCATCTTCGGGGGTAGAGCACTGTTTCGGCTAGGGGTCCATCCCGGACTACCAATCCGATGCAAACTCCGAATACCGAAGAATGTTATCACGGGAGACACACAGCGGGTGCTAACGTTCGTTGTGGAAAGGGAAACAACCCAGACCGCCAGCTAAGGTCCCTAAATTATAGTTAAGTGGGAAACGATGTGAGAAGGCATAGACAGCCAGGATGTTGGCTTAGAAGCAGCCATCATTTAAAGAAAGCGTAATAGCTCACTGGTTAAGTCAGCTTGCGCGGAAGATTTAACGGGGCTAAAACTATATACCGAAGCTGCGGCAATAAAATTAATTAATTTTATTGGGTAGGGGAGCGTTCTGTAAGCTGATGAAGATATATTGTAAAGTATATTGGAGGTATCAGAAGTGCGAATGCTGACATGAGTAACGATAAAGCAGGTGAAAAACCTGCTCGCCGAAAAACTAAGGTTTCCTGTCCAACGTTAATCGGGGCAGGGTAAGTCGACACCTAAGGTGAGGTCGAAAGGCGTAATCGATGGATAACAGGTTAATATTCCTGTACTTCTTGTTATTTGCGAAGGAGGGACGAAAAAGGTTAGATTATCCAGGCGTTGGTTGTCCTGGTTTAAGCGTGTAGGTATAAAAACTAGGCAAATCCGGTTTTTTTTAAGCTAAGGCGTTATGACGAGTCATTACGGTGATGAAGTAATTAATACCATATTTCCAGGAAAATCTTCTAAGCTATAAATAACAAGAAATCGTACCACAAACCGACACAGGTAGTTAGGTAGAGTATACCAAGGCGCTTGAGAGAACCTAGGTGAAGGAACTAGGCAAAATAGTGCCGTAACTTCGGGAGAAGGCACGCTAACAGTAAGTGAGAAAGATTTACTCTTTATTAGCTGAAGTTAGTCGCAGATAATAGCTGGCTGCAACTGTTTATTAAAAACACAGCACTGTGCAAACACGAAAGTGGAAGTATACGGTGTGACGCCTGCCCGGTGCCGGAAGGTTAATCGAAGGAGTTAAAGGAAACTTGAAGCTCTGAACTGAAGCCCCGGTAAACGGCGGCCGTAACTATAACGGTCCTAAGGTAGCGAAATTCCTTGTCGGGTAAGTTCCGACCTGCACGAATGGCGTAATGATGGCCAGGCTGTCTCCACCTAGGACTCAGTGAAATTGAAATTGCTGTGAAGATGCAGTATACCCGCGGCAAGACGGAAAGACCCCGTGAACCTTTACTATAGCTTGATACTGACTACTGAGTTCTATTGTGTAGGATAGGTGGGAGGCTTTGATGTTTAGACGCTAGTTTAAATTTAGCCAACCTTGAAATACCACCCTGTATAATTTGGTATTCTAATCTAGCACCGTTATCCGGTGTAGAAACAGTGTCTGGTGGGTAGTTTGACTGGGGCGGTCTCCTCCCAAAGAGTAACGGAGGAGCACGAAGATTGGCTAATTACGGTCGGACATCGTAAGGTTAGTGTAAAGGCATAAGCCAATTTGACTGCAAGCATGATAATGCGAGCAGGTGTGAAAGCAGGTCTTAGTGATCCGGTGGTTCTGTATGGAATGGCCATCGCTCAACAAATAAAAGGTACTCCGGGGATAACAGGCTGATACCGCCCAAGAGTTCATATCGACGGCGGTGTTTGGCACCTCGATGTCGGCTCATCACATCCTGGGGCTGAAGCAGGTCCCAAGGGTATGGCTGTTCGCCATTTAAAGTGGTACGCGAGCTGGGTTTAGAACGTCGTGAGACAGTTCGGTCCCTATCTGCCGTGGGCGTAGGAAGATTGAGGGGATCTATTTCTAGTACGAGAGGACCGAAGTGGACGCATCTCTGGTGTTCGGGTTGTCATGCCAATGGCATTGCCCGGTAGCTAAATGCGGAAAAGATAAGTGCTGAAAGCATCTAAACACGAAACTTACCCCAAGATTAGTCTTCCCTGAAACATACTTTTGTTTACTGAAGGGACGTTGGAGACTACGACGTTGATAGGCTAAATGTGTAAGCACAGCAATGTGTTGAGCTAATTAGTACTAATGACCCGAGAGGCTTAACCTTACAACACCAGAGGTGTTTTAAAATGAATAGTAATAAATTTTTATTGAATGCTTGTTTTTAATGAATAAAATTTAATTTTAGTAAAATAATTACCTGGTTATTATAGTAATGTGGTACCACCTGAAACCATACCGAACTCAGAAGTGAAACACTTTAACGCCAATGGTAGTACGGGGTCTCCCCGTGTGAGAGTAGGAAATTTCCAGGTAGTTATTTTACTAAAATAGTTTTATATTTTCACAGTAATTTAAATAAAATTTTATTTTATAGTTAATTAATTTTTATAAGTCTTTTATAACTTATAAATAAAATAAATTTTTTAGAAAAAATAGTGTAATTTTATGTAAAGGTAATATAGATGTCTAAGATTAAAGGTACTGTTAAATGGTTTAATGAGTCTAAAGGTTTTGGTTTTATTACTCCTGAAGATGGAAGTAAGGATGTTTTTGTTCATTTTTCTGCTATACAAAGTAATGGATTCAAAACTTTAGCGGAAGGTCAAAGTGTAGAATTTGAAATTACTGAAGGAGCGAAAGGTCCTTCTGCTGCTAATGTCACAAGTATTTAATTTTTTTAAAGTAATAAAAGTATAAATTAGATTCTTTTAAATCATTTAAAACGGTACACTAAGTACCGTTTTAAACTTTTTTGAATAAATTTTATAAAACCATTCTTACTATATTTATTTTATTTATATCATTATATAAATTTTCTATTTGAGTAAAATTATTAGCATATATAGTAATAGAAATAGATAAGTAATTTCCTTTACTACTTGATTTTATTATTGGGATATAATCTCCAGGAATTCTTAATTGAATCACTTTAATAACGTTATCAATCAATTCTGGTTTAGCAATTCCAATAACTTTATAAGTAAAAAAGCAAGGAAATTTTAAAGATTCTTCTAGTTTTGTCTTCATATTTATCCTAATTTAAATATAAAATATGATTTTTATCAAAAAATAAAAATTTATGTTTAAGAATTTTTATTTATATAAATAGGAAATTATATATATATAAAATTATACCATTTTATTTTTAAATAAATAAACTCTTATTATGAGATAAAGAAGCATGTTAAGAATTTTTAATACTTTAAACAATAAAAAAGAAAAATTTACACCTATAAAATCAAATATAGTGAACATGTATGTTTGTGGGATTACACCTTATGATTTCTGTCATTTGGGACATGGAAGAACTTTTATATTTTTTGATATTGTAGTAAGATTCTTAAGAAAAAGTGGATATCAAGTTAATTACATTCGTAATATAACGAATATTGATGATAAAATTATACAAAAATCAAAAGAATATAATTTACCTGTAGATATTATTACAAACAATTTCATAAAAGAAATGCGTAAGGATTTTTCTTTGTTAAATATGTTAATTCCTACTCAAGAACCATTAGTTACTGATCATATGGAATCTATATTTAAAATGATTCAATCTTTATTAGCTACTAATTATGCTTATCATTCTAAAAATGGAGACATTTTTTTTTCTGTTAACAAGGATAGTAATTATGGAAAATTATCAAATCAAGTATTAAAAAAATTAAAAAAAACAAAAATTAGTATAAATAAAAACAGTAAAAAACATGTTGAAGATTTTGTTTTATGGAAAAAATCAAAACAAAACGAACCTTATTGGATTTCTCCTTGGGGAAAAGGAAGGCCTGGATGGCATATAGAATGTTCAGCTATAAATGATTTTTATTTTGGAAATACAATAGATATACATGGAGGAGGAATTGATTTGTTATTTCCTCATCATGAAAATGAAAACGCTCAATCGACATGTTATAATCAATCATCAATGTATTCAAAATATTGGATGCATTCTGGAATGGTTTTTTTAAAACAACAAAAAATGTCAAAATCTGGTAAAAATTGTGTTTATTTACGTGACATTTTAAAAAAAAATAATCCAGAAAGTATTCGTTTATTTTTTTTATCTACACATTATAAAAAACCAATTTATTACGATAAAAATTCTTCTTTGAGAGTTTCTTTTTTTTCTTTATCTAAATTATATGTTGCTTTACAGCAACAAAACATTTTTTGTTTTACAAACGATAAATTTAAACAAATAAAAATTTATGGTTTATCGTATAAAAAAAAATTTTTCCATGCTATGAACGATGATTTTAATACTCCAAAAGCTTTATCTATATTATTTGAATTATCAAAAAAAATACAAATGTATAAAAAGAAAAAAAGCTATTGTTATTCTAATTATTTGAGTTACATTTTAAAAAAATTAGGAAATGTATTAGGTATTTTGTTTCAAAATACAAGTGATTTTTTTAGCACCAATTCAGTTATTAAGAATGAAAAATATAAACGATTTATTAAAACGTTAATAAAGAAAAGAAATTATTTTAGAATATTAAAAAAATGGAAAAAAGCTGATTTTATTAAAGAAAAACTCTTAAAACTAAATATAAGAGTAGAAGATTCTGAAAAAAAAACTACATGGAAATATATAAATACATTTAATAACGACAGTATTTAATATATTTTTTTAATATTTTTTTCATAAATGTCTATAGTATTTTGTAAAAGAGATAAAATTGTCATAGGACCTATTCCTCCAGGTACTGGAGTAATGAGGGAAGCTTTATCTATTACAGACTTAAATTTTACATCTCCTATAATTCCACCATCATGTTGTTTATTTATTCCTACATCTATTATTATAGATTTTTCTTTAATCCATGAAGAATCAATAAATTCTGCTTTTCCAATTGCTACTATTAAAAGTTCTGCTTTTTGTGTATGTTCCTTTAAGTTTTTTGTAAATCTATGGGTTACAGTAGTAGTACATCCATGCAGAAGTAATGCTAAATTCATAGGTCTTCCAACAATATTAGAAGCTCCTACTATTACTGCATTTAATCCATAGGTCGGTACATTATAAAATTTCATTAATGTAATTATTCCTCTCGGAGTGCAAGGTATTATTGTAGGATTTTTTTGACATAAAGAACCTATATTGTATGGATGAAAACCGTCTACGTCTTTGTATGGAGAGATAGAATTAAATATGTTTGCAGTGTTAATATGATTAGGAAGAGGAAGTTGAATTAAGATTGCATCTATTTTTTTATCGTTATTTAAATGATTAATTTGTTTTAATAATGATATTTCAGATACATTTTTTGAAAAATGAAAAAAAATAAATTTTATTCCTATATTTTTACAAGCTAATTTTTTATGTTGTACATAAATTAATGAAGCAGGATTTTTTCCTATTAATATCACCGCCAAATATGGAGGTCTATTTCCTTTATTTTTATAA
The DNA here is from genome assembly GCF_005080765.1 of Buchnera aphidicola (Anoecia oenotherae). Lineage (NCBI taxonomy): Bacteria > Pseudomonadati > Pseudomonadota > Gammaproteobacteria > Enterobacterales > Erwiniaceae > Buchnera > Buchnera aphidicola. Next base: position 459,846 of record NZ_CP033012.1, on the reverse strand, counting down.
TATAATAATCTTTTTTTTAATTTTTCTTTAAAAAAATTAGATACTTTTACTCCATCCATAATTTTTTCTATTAATTTCATTATAGTAATCTCTGTATACAAAAATATTTGTATAATTTTATGTTGCATAACATGATTTTTATATGTAATATATTTTATATATAGTTATTTTTAACTAGTTTTATATACAAATTATATTTTTTTTGGATTGCACTCTTAGCTCAGTTGGATAGAGCAGCGGCCTTCTAAGCCGTAGGTCACAAGTTCGAATCTTGTAGAGTGCAATTTTTTTAATTTTAAACAAATAATTGAACGTTTTTTTAAATAATATTTAATGTACAAATGTGTTATACGATTATTTTTAAACTTTAAGTTTAGATTAATCACTCTAACGTAAATGATTTAATAACTCTATTTGAATACGTTCAATAGTTTTACTAGCATCTATTTCATATAATTTACATATTCCGTATTTACTTTCTTTTCGATAAAATTCTATTAATGGTTTAGTCAAAGAGTTATATATTTTTAGTCTTTTTTTAACTATTTTTTCAGAATCATCTTTACGAATACTTAACGGTTCTTTAGTTAAAGGATCTAATTGTTTTTCTCCAAAAGAAAATGAGTTAATATTAAATATTCTTCCTGAAGGAATATGAACTCTTCTACCCATTAATCTGTTAATTAATAGATCTTTTTTAGCGAATAAATTAAAGACTATATCAATTTTTCTAAACTTTTTTAATTTTTTTGCTTGAATAATAGTTCTTGGAAATCCATCTAAAATAAATCCTGTTTTAAAAAAAATTTTTTTTATCTGAGAAAAAATTAATTTTACAATAATATTGTCGTCAATTAGTTTTCCATTGTTTATTTTTTTTGATACGTCTTGCATTGAAGACAATGCATTTATTTTTTCTTTTAAAATTTCACTACTAGATATTATTGGAATTTTCATTTTTTTTGATATTAACAATGATTGTGTTCCTTTTCCTACCCCTGGGGGTCCAATAAAAATAATATTCATTTTTTTCCTTATTCCAAGAAAATATTTTTTATATTTTGATATAATATTTTTACTGTATTAGATGTAAAACTTTTTAAGAAATTAGCAATTTATTTATTCGCGATATAAATTGATTAGGATTTGTTAGATTTCCTTTTTCGATTAATAAGGCTTGTTCAAATAATAATTGAATCCATTCGTTTAATTCTTCTGTATCTTGTATTGAAGATATTTTTTTTATTAGTTTATGTTTAGGATTTATTTCTAGAATATATTTAATCGGAGGGACTTTTTGTCCAGCTGATAAAAATAATTTAGCCATTTGTGTTGACATTGCATTTTCGTTTGTTAAAAGAACAGAAGGCGAATTAGTTAATCTATAAGTTATTCTTACGTCTTCTACTTTATTTCCTAATATTTTTTTTATATCTTCAATAAAAGATGTAAATTTTTTTTCTATAGTAGATTCTTTATTTTTGTTTTCTGAAAATAATTTATTTAAAGAATCATCTGATTTACTAACAGATTGAAATTTTTTATTTTCAAATTCAGTTAGATAGTTCATCATCCATTCGTCTATTCTTTCAGATAATAGTAAAACATCAATAGATTTTTCTTTAAATACTTCTAAGAGAGGACTATTTACAGCTGCTTCATAACTTTCTGCAGTAACAAAATAAATTTTTTCTTGATGTGAAGGCATATTTTTCACATAATCTTTTAGTAAAATAGTTTGTTCTTTACTTTTATTATTAATAGAAGTAAAAAGTAATAATTTAGATATTGTTTCTTTGTTTATTGGATCTTCAGCTGGTCCCTCTTTTAAAATTGCACCGAATTGTTTCCAAAACTCTATATAATTTTCTTTATTGTTAACAAGCATATTGTTTAAAAGTTTTAGTATTCTTTTTGTTATTACTTTTTTTAGAGAATTAATAATATGATTATCTTGTAATATTTCCCTTGATATATTTAATGGTAAATCATTTGAATCTATTAATCCGCGTACAAAACGCAAATAATTAGGTAAAAATTGTTCTGCATCATCCATAATAAATATACGTTTTACATAAAGTTTTAATCCTTTTTTATTATCTCTGTTCCATAAATCCCAAGGTGCTATTTTAGGAATATATAATAAACTAATATATTCTTTTTCACCTTCAACTTTGTTATGACTCCAAATTAGCGGATCTTGCGAATCATTAGTTATATGTTTATAAAACTTTATATATTCTAAATCAGAAATTTGAGATTGTTGTTTTGTCCATAATGCTTGTGCTTGATTTATTTTTTTCCAAATATTTTTTTCTTCTTTTTTTTCTTTTTCTTTTTTCTCTTTTTTTACTATTTTTAATAATATTGGAACGTTAATATGATCAGAATATTTGTTGACTGTATTTTTTATTTTCCATTCTTCTAAAAATTCTTTTTCTTTTTCTTTTAGTTGTAAAGTAATTGATGTTCCTATAGTTTCTTTTTTAAGATATTTTATAGAATAATCTCCTGAACCTGAAGATTCCCATAATAATCCTTCAGAATTTGAATCTATTGCACTTTTAGTATGAACTAAAACTTTTTTTGAGACTATAAAGGAAGAGTAAAATCCAACTCCAAATTTTCCAATAAGATTATTTTCTTTTAATTTTTCTTTTTTTAATGATTTTAAAAAATTTTTTGTACCAGATTTTGCAATTGTTCCTAAATTTTCAATAAGTTCTTTTTCATTCATACCAATTCCATTATCAATAATAGTCAATTGATTATTAATAGTGTCAATTAATATTTTTATTTCAAACTGATCGTTTTTGTTCTCTACAGAAGAAGAAATATTAAAATATCTTAGTTTATCTATTGCATCAGATGCATTTGAAATTAGTTCTCTTAAGAATATTTCTTTATTAGAATATAAAGAATGAATCATAAGTTGCATTAATTCTTTAGTTTCAGATTTAAAAGAATAAGTGGTTTTTTTTTGTTTGTTCATCGATATCTCTATGTTTTATAAAAAATTAATTTATATATATTGTGACTTAAATGATAAATTTAGACTATGTTTATTATATAAATATATATTTTTTTAATTATATCAAAAATGTGATATAAATAATAATAAGTATATAATATGATGTATCTAGTATGTTTATTATAGTACTATTGTATAGTTTAGTTAGACAAATTAAATGCATTAGGAATGTTCATATTATTAGAAATAGAAGACATTTTATTTTTTTTTATTTCCGATATTCTTCTAATAGCATCATTAAAAGCAGCTGTTGATAGATCTTCTAGAATTTCTTTTTCTTCATCAAACAAACTAGAATCAATTTCTACTTTTTTACAAATATAAGAACCATTTATAGTTATTTTAATTAAACCAGCTCCGGACTCTCCTGTAACTTCAATTTTTTCTATTTCTTCTTGTATTTTATTCATTTTCTCTTGCATATCTTGAGCTTGTTTTACTAAATTTCCTAAATTGTGTTTATTGAACATATAGTAATATTACCTTTTATGAAAAAAATAATAGATGGTGTTTTTATTTTTTTTTTAAATTTTTTATTTTTAATTTATTTTCATTTAGATGTATTTCAAATATTTGTATAATTTTTTTAAAATTTTTATCGTATAAAAAATTTTTTTTCATAAAAAAATTTTTTTTTTGCACTTTCATATAGATTTTATCAAACTTTTTTTTTTAGTAAAATCAAAAGATGATAAGTTAGATTTTTTTTCTTTTTTTTTTAAAAAAAATGTAGATTTTTTTTTTATTAATTTATAAAATTTTTCGTTTAAATTAATAGCATTATTTTTTTTTAAAGAATATTTTTCTTTATTTAAAATAATAATTTTTTTTTTTCTATTATTTTTTTTCTAGATTCAATAATATTCATTAATAATTTTTGACGTTTTAAAAAACTATTATTTTTATCTTTGGATTCCATTTTTATTTTATATTTTTAATGTTGTTGACAATAATCATAAAATGTTTAGCAATATTTTATATCAATTTTATTTTATAAATGCAATATTTCTAATAATAGCATTTCTATACCTATTTTTTTAGTTGGAGCTAAATGGATTAGTGAACGTCCATGAAGAATTGTTTTATAATACAATTTTAATTGATTAAAACTTAATTTCTTTGCTATTTTTAATAATTCATTTTCAAAAGATGACATATAATAATTGTTTTTTAATATAGATGGATATAATTTTATCATAGAAATAAAATGAAATATTTTTAATATTTCTTCTAATAAATAATCCCAATTAAAATATGAAGATTCACATTGTTTTAATTTTTTAAACGTGTTAGTAATGTTTTTTTTTATGATTGATTGTGTAATTTTAAAAATAATTTCTTCATTAAACGTTCCTAATAAATTAATAATTGTTGACGTTAAAATTTTTTTATTATCTATATATATAGATTGTTCTAGAAAATTTAAAGCATCTCGAATACTACCTAAAGAATAGTTAGAAATTATTTTTAAAGCCTCAGGTTCTATTTTTATATTTTCTTTTTTTAAAATTTTAGAAATAAAATTATATATTTCAATAAAATTTAAGTCGTTTAATTTAAAAATTAAACATCTGGATAATATTGTATTTGGAACTTTTTCTATTTCTGTTGTTGCAAAAATAAATTTAACGTGTTTTGGAGGTTCTTCTAAAATTTTTAGTAAAGCATTAAAACTATGTTTAGATAGCATGTGTATTTCATCTATTAAATATATTTTAAACCTTCCCTGTAAGGGACTATAAAAAACAGTTGAAAGCATTTCTTTTATATCTTCTACTTTTGTTTTAGATGCTCCGTCTACTTCTATAAAATCTGAAAAGCAATGTTTTTCTATATTTTTACAAATAAAACATTTTCTGCACGGATTTTCTGTAATAGAGTAGTCGCAGCTTAAACTTTTAGCAAGTATTCTAGCTATAGTAGTTTTCCCAGTTCCTCTATTACCAGAAAAAATCCAAGCATGATGTATTTTATTTAATTTAATACTATTAGTAATAGCTTTTATAACATATTCATGACCGCATACTTGACTAAACTTTTGAGGTCTCCATTTTCTAGCTAATATTTTATAAGTCATAATTATATAAAAAAAACAGTGTATTATTTCTTATTTTATCATAAAAAAATATATATAGTTATCTGTATTTTATGTATGTAAATATATAAATATCGTAAAAAAAAGAAAAATTTTTATTTATAGATGTTTATAGGATGAAAAAATGTATATTTTATGTTATTATAAATCGATTAAGAATATAGTTTTTTATTTATATAGAAATATAAATTTTTTTTTGTAGAAATTATATTTCTATGTAAATATGTAAAACTACAAATAAATCTCTGTTAGTAACCTAATGTTGTAATCTTGAATGAATAAGTCAGGTTCGGAAGAAAGCAGCTACATCAAGTGAATCAGGTATTAGAAAATTACTAACAGGGATTTACTTTTTTTTTATAAATACGCAATATTAAATATTATTGATTGTATGTTTGTCCTTTATACATTTTAAAATATACTTTTCTTTTATTTATTAATTCTTTATGTGTTCCTTCTTCTATTATTTTCCCATTCTGTAAAACAATTATATTATCTGCATCAGTAATAGTAGATAGTCTATGTGCTATTATCACTAATGTAGTATTTTTTCTAATAGTTGTTAAGGTTTCTTGAATTGTCTTTTCTGTTTCAGAGTCAATATTAGCTGTTGCTTCATCTAAAATTAATATTTTTGGTTTTATAACTAATACTCTAGCTATAGCTAATAATTGTTTTTGTCCAACTGATAAGTTATTTCCTTGTTCTCCTAACATAGTATGAATTCCATTTGGCATAGATTTAATGAAAGAATAAAGTTTTACTAATTTAAGAGTTTTTAATATTTTTTTTATAGAAATATTTCTTCCTAAATCAATATTGTTTAATATAGTATCCGCTAAAATAATTGGATCTTGTTGTACGATAGCAATTCCAGTTCTTAGAGAAAAGTAAGATAATGAGTTTATGTCTTTATTGTCAATAAAGATTCGTTGATTTTTAATAGGATAAAAACCCATTATTAAGTTAACTAATGTACTTTTTCCGCTTCCAGTATTTCCAACAAAAGCTATAAATTTTTTATTTGGTATTATTAAATTAATATTATTTAATGAAAGCGCACTATTTTTAGAATATGAAAAATTTAGATTATTAATAGCAATTTTTCCAGTAGATATAGTAATTTTGTTCTCTCCATAGTTTTGTTTTGGAGAGTCTATTAATTCAAATATTCTTTCTCCTGCTACAATAGCTTGTTGTAAAATAGTTTGTTGCGTAATTATAGCTATAAGAGGTTCATTAAGACGTCCTAAATAATTTATAAAAGCGTATAAAACACCAACTTCAAATAATTTGTTAGAAAAATAATTTACTAATAGCATTAAACTACAAAGAATAATTGAAGAAATAAAACTCAAAAGAGGTCGTAATAAAAATCCGTCTAATTTTAGTATTTTAATTCTAGCTAAATAATGAGAATAACTAGTTTCTTTTAAATATTTTCCAAATCTATCTTCTTGATTAAATTGTTTAATAACATTCATGCCGTTTATTATTTCATTAAATTTATTATTTATATTAGCAATATAAAACCTTACTTTTCTTAATAAGGGTGTACTAAACTTTTGGTGTATTAACATAATAATTAAAACTATAGGAATCATAGTTATAGCTAAAATAGCCATATGCCATTCTAAGAAGAACATGCTGATTAACATAGTACTAATGAATGCTGTTCCACGTAATGTAGTAGATATTACAGTATCATATAATTCTCTTATAACTTCAGTATCATTAGTTACTTTAGAAATTAATTGTCCTATAGGCTGAGCATCAAAAATATAAACGGGTTGTGCTAAAGCTGAACGCATTACTTCTGATCTGATTGCATACACTATTTTTACAGATATTTTATTAAATAAAATAGCTTCTATATAGGTTAGAGTAGAAGCAATAATCTGCAAAATTAAAAAACATAATATAATTAATGTTATTAAATGAACATTTCTTTCTTTTTTTTCTATGATATTTTGTATGAAATATTTTATTAATATAGGACTAGACACTTCAGCTATTGAAGCTGCTATTAGTAAGAAAAAAGCAATATAGAGAGATTTACTATATTTTTTGCTATAAGCAAGTAATCGTTGAAAAATTGGCCACAGTTTTATAAAACAATTTAGCATTCAATAATTTCCTTTTTAATTATATTAAATATGTTGGTAATTATACATTTTGCTGTACCAATTTACTTCTTTCATTAAATTTATATGAGAACCATGTTGAATAATATTCCCATTTTTCATAACTATAATTTTATCAGAGTTTTTTATAACAGATAGTCTATGAGATGAAATAATTATACTTTGATTTTTCTTTTTCCATTTTTTTATGTTTCTTAAAATTTTATGTTCAGTGCATCCATCGACAGCAGATAAAGCATCGTCTAAAATTAGTAATTCTGTATTTAATAGTAAAGCTCTAGCAATTGCAATTCTTTGTTTTTGTCCTCCTGATAGCATAACTCCTTTTTCTCCTACTTGAGTGTTATATTTTTTAGGAAATCGAATGATGTCAGTATGGATATTTGCTAATATAGCAACAAACTTGATTTCAGAATAAGTTGCGTTAGGTTTTCCTAAAGCTATGTTATTAAATATTGTATCAGAAAATAGAAATGTGGTTTGATTTACTACTGCAATACGATTTCTCCACTCTTTTAGAGATAATTGATTTAAGTTTACTCCATTAAAAATAATTTCTCCTTTATTTATTGGGAAATGACGTTGAATAAGATTTAACACAGTTGTTTTTCCAGATCCTGTTGGTCCACATAATCCTAATATTTTTCCTGATGATAAAATAATTTTTATATTTTTTAAAAAATAATTTTTAGTTTTTGGATATTTAAAACAATTTATATTAATAATAAAATTATTGATTATTTTTGGAAAAGCAGTGTTTAAATTTTTATCACTTATAAGTTTTGGAACAATTAAAATTTCTTGAATTCTTTCCCAGGCAGCACTTCCTCTTTCCACTATATTAAACATCCATGCTAAAGCTAACATAGGCCAAATAATTAGTCCTAAATACATAATAAAACTAGTTAATTGTCCTAAAGTAATAACATTAGTCCATACTAACCAACCTCCTACGGTAATAGATAAAATATTAGACATAGAAATAAAAAAATGAATTATTGGTTCAAAGCATGCATCAACTTTAGCTACTTCCATATTTTTAAAGCTAGTAAAATCAGCAATTTTGTTAAATTTTATTAATTGGTTTTTTTCCAATCCAAAAGCTTTAATCATTCTAATGCTCGTTAAACTTTCTTGTACTTGATTATTTAAAGAAGAAAAAGCAGCTTGTGATTCAAGAAAACGAATATGTAATTTTTTTCCAAATTTTTGTATTATAAATGCCATTATTGGCATAGGTAGTAAAGCAATTATAGTAAGTTTTAAACTAATTTGAGTACTCATAACAACTAAAACGGAAAAACCTATAACTAAAGAATCAACCAATGTTAAAACGCCTTCTCCTGCTGCAAAAACTACGCGGTCTACGTCATTGGTAGCTCTAGCCATTAAATCTCCAGTTCTTTTTGTTAAATAAAAAGACATGTTATGTTTACTAAGTGATTCATACAATTTTTTTCTTAATTCTACAGCTAATTTATATGATGCACCAAACAATAAAATTCTCCAAATATATCGAAATATATAAATAATAATAGAAGTAGCAAGCATGGATATAACCCAGTTGAATATATTAATACTATTTTTTTTATTTTGAATAATTGCGTCGACTAAAATTCCAAGTAATTTAGGAGGAAGTAGTTGAAGTATAGCAATTATAAGTAATAGTGTTATAGCTCCTAAATAACGTTTCCACTCTTTTAAAAAAAACCATTTTAATTGATTAAACAATTTCACAGAAAATTTCCTACTAGTTAAAGTATATATATAAATAATTTATGAGTAAAATTATTGTATTTTTAATATTTAAATATAGTTATGTATAATACTTTAATACTAAAAAATAATAATAAAAATACAAAATTTTATACTAATTTATTTTTATAGAGAAAATGAATATGTTTTTAAAAATTATTTTAAATAAAAATATTTTTTTAAACTATATTTCTTAACAGTTGAGTGTTGTTTTTAATATCAGATTTTTGTTCTAGACTATTAATAATGTTATAAAGAAAAACTCCAGAATAATAATTTTTGATATAATTTTGTAGTAATAAAACGTTTTTTTTGTTTAAAGAATTAGAATAAAATGTATTGTGACATGCAATAAGAAATATATTTCCTTTTGGATCTACAAAAATTCCATAAACTGGTTTATTTTTTAATTTAAATTGTAAATTAAATGAAAATTTTTGGACCGGTGAAATGTTTAGTTGAGAAAGGGTAATTTTATCAGAGAAAAAAAATTGTTTATTTAATAATGTTTGTAATTCATTATTTGGTTTTGTATCTATTGTTTTTTTTAAATTCATTATTATTTTTTTTCTTATTTTTATATATTTCAATATATTTTCTATTTCTTTTTTACATTCTGAAATAGTTTTTTGTTTTTTTGGGATATATTTTTCTATATTAAAGAGATAATATATTCCATTTTTAAAGTCAACGGTATATAAATTTATATTAGATATAGAAGATATAGAGCGAATACCCATTGTTTTAAACATTTTTTTTTCTAAAATAGTATCAATTAATTTTTTTAGAGTATTTTTTTTAGAAAAAAGAGTGGCATGTAGAATATTTAACTTAAATTTTTTTGCAATATAATTTAGGTTATTTTTTTTGTTTTTTATTTTTTGATTAATATTTGGAAGTTTTTGATAAATTTTATTATTAGTTAATTGTGATAGAAAAATTTTTTTTGGAATTAAATTCAGTTTTTTTTGCGAAGGAATTATTCCGCTTAATTTAAAAATAAAAAAATTTTTTTTAGAACAAATTATTTTAGAAATATCTCCATTGTTTACTAATGATGCATGTTGAATTTCAATTGGAAATGATGATTTAGTTATCCAATTTGTACTATTTTTTTTTGTTAAAGGTATATAGTTAGTTATTCTTTTTCTTTTTTTTGCTATTTTTTCAAAATTTTTTCCAAGTAGTAAAGATGCGAATATAGTTTTAGCTTCTTTTTTAGATTTAGTTTTTATAATAGTAAATTTTCTTTTTTCTGGAATATTATAAATTTTATGATGTTGTATATACCATTTTTTTAATTCATTATCATTAATTAATATTTTTAACTTGTTCATATCAAGTTTAATATAATTTATTTTTAGTTTTTCAGAATAAAAAAATGAAGACTTATGTTTATTAAAATATTTCTTTATATTTTGTGGTTTTATTTTTTCTCGATTTATTTGTTTGCAAATATTTATTTTAGCTTGACTAATTATTCTATGTTCGGAGAAAGACCTTAAAAGTATTTTTAATTCTGCATTTGTCACAAAATCAGTATTTTTTAGTACAGACAAGAATTTTTTTTTTGATTCTTGTAAATTAACAAAATTTTCATATTCTTGCTTTGAAATATTTAAAATACTTAAAAATTTATTAAATTTAACTTGGTTAAATTTATTGTTTTTTTTAAAAAAAGATAATGATTGTATTTTTTTTTTTATAAAAGAAGGACTTAGTGAAAAATGAATTTTGTTCATGTATTGGTCTAATAGTACACTTTTTATTTTATTAGATAATAATTTTTTATAATTGTGATCAGTACAATTAATTTTTTTATAATAAAAATTATTTAGTAAATTATTAGATTTTGCATCTTTTTCTAAAGAAATTAATTGATAAATATACTTAAGTGTACTTTCTTTTTTTTGTATACTATCGACATTAGATACGTGTTCTTTTTTTACGCTGTTTTTTTTAATGCAAGTATAAGTAGTACTTATCATTAAAGAAATAGCTAATAAAGTTAATAAACTATTAACTATGATCTTTTTCAATTTGAAATTAGCCTTGATTATAAAAAATGAAATTTAATTTGATTTAAATTAATTAAAAAATGCAAATATATAAGTGTGTAAATTACAAATATATATATATATATATATTATATATATATCTAGTATATAATATAAAATCGATATTTTATAGTTAAAAATTATTTAATGTTTGGATTATTAAAAAATTTTATTTTAAAAAATATACAGTTAAGTTATATAATATTTTCTTATAAAAATACACACTGGTAAAATATTTAATTTCACCAGTTGCAAAATAATAGTAATTATTTTGTAAAATTGTCAGTTAAGTACGGTTTTTTTTCTAATGCTAAAATTAATACTTCTTTTATTGTTTCTACTGTAGTAATTTTTAGATTAGATTTAATGTTTTTTTCAATTTCTTCTAAATGTATTTTATTTTCTTTAGGTATAATTACGGTTTTAATACCGCTTCTGCGTGCGGCTAACAGTTTTTCTTTTAACCCTCCTATGCTTAGTACTCTCCCACTTAATGTAATCTCTCCTGTCATAGCTATGTTTGATTTAACTGGGTTATGAGTTAAACAAGATACTATAGCGGTACACATAGCTATTCCTGCGCTTGGTCCATCTTTAGGTATAGCTCCTTCAGGTACATGTACGTGCACATCTTTTTTTTCATAAAAATTCCTTTTTATTCCTAAATATTTAGCTTGTGATCTTACTACTGTTAAAGCAGTTTGAATTGATTCTTTCATTACTTTTCCTAATGATCCTGTATATGTTAATTTTCCTTTTCCAGATACACAAGCTGTTTCAATAGTAAGAATTTCTCCTCCTACTTCAGTCCATGCTAAACCAGTGACTTGACCTATATGATTAGAAGATCTTGTTTTTCCAAAATGAAATTTTTTAACTCCTAAATATTTTTTTAAATTTTTCTTGTCAATTAACACAGTTGTACAAGTTTCTTTTAATAATATTTTCTTTACTGTTTTTCTGCATATCTTTGATATTTCTCTTTCTAAATTTCTAACTCCAGACTCGCGAGTATAATACCTAATTATATTAATTAACGCATCATCTTGTATAACAAGTTCTGTACTTTTTAAAGCATTTCTATTCATTTGTTTATTGTATAAATAATTTTTTGCTATATTTGTTTTTTCATCTTCTGTATATCCAGAAATTCGTAAAATTTCCATTCTATCTAATAATGGTGTAGGAATGTTTGTAGAATTAGCAGTAGCTATAAACATCACATCAGAAAGGTCATAATCTATTTCTAAGTAATGATCATTAAAAGCTATGTTTTGTTCTATGTCTAAAACTTCTAATAATGCTGCTACTGGATCTATTCTAATATCAAAAGCCATTTTATCAATTTCATCTAGTAAAAAAAGAGGATTTTTAACTCCAACCTTGGCTATTTTTTGAATTATTTTTCCAGGCATAGAACCAATATATGTTCTGCGATGACCTCTTATTTCAGCTTCATCTTTTATTCCACCTAATGCCATTCTAATATATTTTCGACCAGTAGCTTTTGCTATAGATTTTCCTAATGATGTTTTTCCTACTCCAGGAGGTCCCACTAAACATAATATTGGACCTTTCAATTTTTTTGTTCTATTTTGTACAGCAAGAAATTCTAGAATTCTTTCTTTTATATTATCTAACCCATAATGATCGTTATCTAGTATATGTTTTGCTGTATTTAAATTTTTTTTAGTTTTGTTTTTTATATTCCATGGAACTTGCAATATCCAGTCAATATAGTTTCTGATAACAGTAGCTTCTGCAGACATAGAAGACATCATTTTTAATTTTTGAAGTTCCGATATAGCTTTTTTTTTAGCATCTTTAGGCATCTTACTTGTTTTAATTTTTTTTTCTAAACTTTCATTTTCGTCTAAATTTATATCTGATTCTCCTAACTCTTTTTGAATAGCTTTTATTTGTTCATTTAAATAATAATCTCTTTGGCTTTTTTCCATTTGGTTCTTAACACGATTTCTAATTTTTTTTTCAATTTCTAGTAAATCAATTTCTGATTCCATTGCACTCATTATATTTTCTAATCTTTTCTCAACATTTGTTAATTCTAGTATTAATTGTTTTGATGATAATTTTAGCGGAATATGAGATGCGATGGTATCTGCTAATTTTTCTGGATCATCTATTTCTTTCAGAGTAGTCAATATATCAAAAGGAATTTTTTTATTTAATTTTATGTAAGTCTTAAATTGGTTAATAGTTGTTCTTAATAAAACAGTAACTTTTTTTTCTTCTACAGGTTCAGATTTGTTTTTACAAATATGTGCAAGGAAATATTCTTTTTTTTCTTCTATAAAGTTTTTTATTTTTGCACGAAATAATCCTTCTACTAGTACTTTTACTGTTCCATCTGGTAATTTTAACATTTGGAGAATTTTAGCTACAGTTCCAACTTTAAATAAATCAGATTCTTTAGGTTCTTCTACAGTTGATTTTTTTTGAGTTATTAACAGTATTTTTTTATCATGATCCATAGCATATTCTATGCATTGAATTGATTTTTTTCTTCCTACAAATAAAGGAATAACCATATAGGGATACACTACAACATCTCGTAATGGTAAAATAGAAATTTTAATAATTTTTTCTAATATGTCAATATTCATTAATATAGACCTTTATATTTTTAAACTAATTTGAAAAAATTGATTTTTAACTAAGTTAATAATTATATGAATAATTAATGATTATAGCGTATGGCAATCAAACTTTTTCAATAACTATGTGACAAACGTATTTTATGAACATTTTGATTGTTTTAATAATATTAGTATTTATCGTTATATATATATGCTTATTAATTTTTTGTTTTATATATTAATACTGGATCAGAATTATTATAAACAGTGTCTTCTGTAATTAATATTTTTTTTACATTCTTAACAGAAGGTAAATTAAACATAGTGTCTAATAAAATGTTTTCTAAAATAGAACGTAATCCTCTAGCCCCTATATTTTTTCGTAATGCTTTTTTTGCTATTGCTTTAATAGACTGATCACAGAATTTTAATTCTACCCCTTCAATTTTAAAAAGTGTTTGATATTGTTTAACTAATGCATTTTTTGGTTTAGTTAATATCTTTGATAAAGATTTATAATCTAGTTCTTTTACATTTGTAAGTATAGGTAATCTTCCAACAAATTCTGGGATTAATCCGAATTTTATTAAGTCCTTGGGTTCTATTTTTTCTAATAAATTATAGTTATGTTTTTTTATATTGTTGAGAACAGAATGAAATCCGATAGAATTAGTAGTATGGATTCTTTTTGAAATAATTTTTTCTAATCCATGAAAAGCTCCACCACATATAAATAGAATATTAGAAGTGTTAACGTGTAAAAATTCTTGATTAGGATGTTTCCTTCCACCTTGAGGTGGAACAGAAGTTATTGTTCCTTCAATTATTTTTAGTAGCGATTGTTGCACTCCTTCTCCAGAAACATCTCTAGTAATAGAAACGTTTTCAGATTTTCGTGCAATTTTATCTATTTCATCAATATAAATAATTCCTCGTTCAGCTTTTTTAATATCAAAATTACAAGTTCTTAATAGTTTTTGTATGATATTTTCAACGTCTTCGCCTACGTATCCTGCTTCAGTTAACGTAGTGGCGTCAACTATAACAAAAGGAACGTCTATAACTTTTGCTAATGTTTTAGCTAATAATGTTTTCCCGCTTCCAGTTGGTCCTATTAGTAAAACATTACTTTTTTCGCATTCAATTTGATCGTTTTCGAAAATGTTTTTTTTAATGCGTTTATAATGATTATATACTGCTACAGAAAGTATTTTTTTAGATTTTTTTTGTCCGATTATATGATGATTTAAATGTTCGTATATTTCATGTGGAGTTAAATGTATTTTACACATAAATTGACTGATTTCGCTATTTTTTTCTTGTGTAATTATTTTATTACATAAAAGAATACATTCTTCACAAATAGATACATTTTTTCCAGTAATAATTTTTTTTATTTTATTTTCAGACTTATTGCAAAAAGAACAATATAACATGGATTCAACTTTTTTTTTAATATCGTCGTTCATAAGAAACCTTACATATAAAGTTTATATTTAATTTTGTAGTTTATAAATTTCTAATAAAAAATATAAACTTTATTTATACAAATAATTGTTAAATTTAAACAAAATAATAGAATTTATATTCTAGTTGTTAGGATAGAATCAATTAAACCATATTCTTTTGCTTCGTGAGCACTTAAAAAACGATCTCTTTCAGTATCCATTTCTATTTTTTCAAAAGTATTTTTAGTCATTTCAGCAAGAATTTTATTCATTTTTTTTTTTATAAACAAAATTTCTTTAGCATGTATTTCAACGTCAGATGCTTGTCCTTTGTATTGTCCTAAAGGTTGATGAATCATAATTCTAGAATTAGGAAGGGAATATCTTTTTTTTACATTTCCAGCAGCAAGCAAAAAAGCCGCCATAGAACATGCTTGTCCTATACAAATAGTGTTTACTTCTGGAGTTATAAATTGCATTGTATCGTAAATAGACATACCTGCACTAATAATTCCTCCTGGAGAATTAATATATAAAAAGATGTCTTTATCTTTGTCTTCAGATTCTAAAAATAGGAGTTGGGCTATTACGGTATTAGCCATA
Organism: Buchnera aphidicola (Anoecia oenotherae); assembly: GCF_005080765.1. Taxonomy (NCBI): domain Bacteria; kingdom Pseudomonadati; phylum Pseudomonadota; class Gammaproteobacteria; order Enterobacterales; family Erwiniaceae; genus Buchnera; species Buchnera aphidicola. The sequence goes on along the minus strand of NZ_CP033012.1, from coordinate 444,116 downwards.
TTATCTTCTATAGATCCTGTTATAAATATAATCCGATCTTTTAATAAACGAGAATATATATCGTAAGATCTTTCTCCTCTTTCATGATTTTCTACTACCATAGGAATAAGATGTGAATAATTTTTTACATAATTTTGATATATTTTATTTTTATACATATTTTTTCTATTAATTATATTTAATTTGTTAAAAGTGATAAATTTATAAAAAATAAAAACAATTATTACATATATAAAACATTTTAATTTTAGTATATAAAATATACAACATATAAATACATTGAATATTATTAAAAGATAGTATATAGATAATACAATATTTATTGTTTAAAAATTTTCATTTGTTTAGATTTTTTTTAAAAACTGTTGAAAAGAATATTTTTTATATATAATTTTCATTATCTTTAGTAAAGATAAATAAATTTGCTTTTCTATAATATGGTTATCTACTTTTTTTCTTATTTCTGTATTTTTGTAATAAGTATTTAGATATCTTGAATATATATTTTTTTCTTTTAAATAATTTTGAAAAAATTTTTGAATAATATTTTTGTCAATAACAATTGGATTATCGTTAATAATTTTTTTAAAAGTTAATTTTAAAATTAAATTTTTTATAGCTTCAGTTTTTACTTTTTTTTCTGAATAAACTGAAAGTAAACATCTAAAATTTTTTTTATATTTAACATTATAATACTTATATATTAAATCCATTTCTTCTTTTATTATTTTTTTTGGGAAAGATATAGAATTTCTTTTTAAAATATTATTAATAACTTGTTTTTTAATATATATTTTTTTTAAAACATTTGATTCTATTTTTATTTTTTTTTTAATAGTATTAAATAAATTATTTTTAATTTTTTTTAAAAATTCTCTTTTTTTTGAAATAGACAAACATGGTTTTTCTACATTTTTGATTAAAATTACAATTTTTACTTTTTTTCCTTTAAGTTCTTTTTCACAATAATTTGACGAAAATGTTTTATATATATTACAAATATCGCCTATTTTATGTCCTAATAGTTTGTTTCGAATTTCAGAAAAAAGCAATTTGTTTTCTATAGTAAAAGAAAAATTTTTTGTTTTATATTTTTCAATATATAGGTTATTAAACTTTAATTCATAATCGATAGTAATTTTATCTGACTTTTGTATTAGCGAATAAGATGTGTTTTTCCATGATAAATAATTTTTATATATTTTTTTTAAATAAAAAGATTTATCTGAATTAGTAATATTAATTATTGGCTTTATGATTGTAGTATTTTTTATTGATTGTATCGAAGGGGATAAATATTCATAAAACTTAACGGAATAAGTAATAGTTTTATTAAGAGAATATCCCTGAAAAATATATTTTGGATATTCTAATATTTTACATTTTTTTTTATTAAGATAATCTAAAAAATTTTTTTCCATCAGATATGTAAGTGATTTTTGCATAATTTCATTTTTATGCATTTCATATATAATATTTAATGGCACTTTTCCTTTTCTGAAACCATGTAGAGATATATTTTTTTTTAATATTATACTTTCTAGATTTATTCTTTTTAAAAATTCTTGTTTGCTAATGTTTAATGTTACTAAATGAGATGTGATTGTTTTATTTTCTTTTTTTTTCTTTTTCATACTAATTCCAATAAAGTATAATTATTTAAATACATTTATAAAATATGTATAGAATCTAAAGAAATAAAAATTTTTTTATTTTTATTTTACTTTTAATTTACGTTTAAAAATTACATAAATTAATAACAGTTATAGAAAAATGAAATGTACATGTAGTAATTATTGTTACTAATACTTTAAAGGTACTAAATAATTAGTAGCGTTATATAGTTTAAATTGATCAAAAAACATAATTATCAAGTATAATATACTATGTTTTATTTTATATAATAATTAGATATTACATATAATTTAAACATTTATTAAATATATATGAATATATTTCTATTGATTTAAAATTAATTATTACTCATCTTATTAAGATCGTTTATTTGAACAAATAATTTTATAACTTTCACTATTTTTTTTAGTATTCCATTCTATTTGTGTATAAGTATATAAATCAATAGAATAAATAGAAATGTTATTTTTTAATAAAATTGAATTCACTAGTTGATGTCTACGTATTAAGGATAAGGAAGAAAAACGTTCAGATACAATAATTAATTTATAATGACTATGATTTTTTTTTATTAAATGAAATTTACTATTATTAAAAATTAGTAAAGTAGTAGTAGATAAATTTTTTTGTAAAATTTTTTTTAACAAATTTTTCATAAAATACTCTTTATTAAATAATATTAATATTATAATAATAAAATTAAAGTTAATTGTTTTTAATTAAATTATTATAAGTTATTTTGTACATATAGCAAAAATTTACTAGTTATATTAATATTTTATACATTAACTTATGTTAGGTAAAAATATTAAACAAGTAATTTTATTTATAATCTAATTAGGTTTGCAAATGAAATTTATAAAAAAAAGTAAAGTTTTTAAAATTTTTTTAATTAGTAGTGCTATTTTACTGTTATATGGTTGTAGTTATAATGGCATTTTAAATGGAAAAGGGATAATAGCCACTCAACAATATGAATTATTAATTACAGCTTTTTTAATTATGTTATTGATTGTAGTTCCAGTAATTGTAATGACTTTACTCTTTTCTTTTTTATACCGATCTTCTAGAAAAAATGCAAATTATGATCCAAATTGGAGTCATTCAAAACCAGTAGAAATTATAGTTTGGACAGTTCCAATAATAATTATATTTTTTTTAGCAAAGATGACATGGAAATCAACGCATGATTTAGATCCAAAAAGAAGCATTTTTTTAGAAAAAGATAAAAAGCCAATTTATATAAATGTTGTTTCTTTAGATTGGAAATGGTTATTTATTTATCCTCAATATAATATAGCAACTATAAATGAAATTTCTATTCCAATAAACGTACCTATCATTTTTAAAATAACATCTAATTCTAATATGAATTCTTTTTTTATTCCTTCACTTGGTAGTCAAATATATGCTATGGCAGGAATGAAAACAACTTTACATCTTATTTCTAATAAAATAGGAGTATTTAAAGGAATTTCTGCAAATTATAGCGGAGAAGGATTTTCTGGAATGAAATTTTCAGTTATATCTAGTAAAAATACTAAAATTTTTATGAAATGGGTTAATAAAGTTAAAAATTCTAAAAAACATATAAATAATTTTTATGATTTTAAAAAAATTTCTGTTCCTAATCAAAATCATAATATAGAATATTTTTCTAGTGTGTATTCAAAAATATTTACGGATATAATTAATCAATTTTATCCATAATTAAATTTTTAATTTTATAAAATTAAAAATGATTATTTTAGGAAAAAAAATGTTTGGTAAATTAAATTTACAATCTATTCCTTATCATGAACCTATAATCATGATTACTTATCTTATAATAATAACTATTGGAAGTATTATCATTTCATATATTACATATATAAGAAAATGGAATGACTTATGGAATATTTGGATTACTTCGGTTGACCATAAAACTATAGGTATAATGTATATGGTTCTTGCTTTTGTAATGTTATTTCGTGGTTTTACAGATGCTATTATGATGAGAATTCAACAGATTCTAGCTTCAACATTAAATCATAGTTCAGGTTTTTTACCGCCGCATCATTATGATCAAATATTTACTGCACATGGTGTCATAATGATTTTTTTTGTAGCTATGCCTTTAATAATTGGATTTATGAATTTTATTATTCCATTGCAAATTGGGGCAAGAGATGTTGCTTTTCCATTTCTGAATAATTTAAGTTTTTGGTTAACTGTAAGTGGAGCAATATTAATTAATATTTCGTTAGGAATTGGAGAATTTGCGGCTACAGGTTGGTTGGCATACCCTCCATTATCAGAAATAATATATAGTCCAGGAGTAGGAGTTGATTATTGGATTTGGAGTTTGCAAATTTCAGGTATAGGAACAACTTTAACAGCAATTAATTTTCTAGTGACTATTATACAATTACGAGCACCAGGAATGAGTATGTTTAAAATGCCAGTTTTTACTTGGACATCTCTATGCTCAAATCTATTAATTTTAATTTCTTTTCCAGTTTTAACAACTACTTTATCATTATTAAGTTTAGATAGATATTTTGGATTCCATTTTTTTACAAATGATTTTTATGGAAATCCTATGATGTATATTAATTTAATTTGGATTTGGGGTCATCCAGAAGTTTATATTTTAATTTTACCTGTATTTGGAATTTTTTCTGAAATTGTTTCTACGTTTTCTAAAAAAACTTTATTTGGATATGTTTCGTTAGTATGGGCTACAATAGTTATTACTATTTTATCTTTCATAGTTTGGTTGCACCATTTTTTTACTATGGGAGCAGGATCTAATGTGAATTCTTTTTTTAGTATAGCTACAATGATTATATCAATTCCTACTGGAGTAAAAATCTTTAATTGGTTATTTACTATGTACAAAGGAAGAATTGAAATGCATTCTTCAATGTTATGGACTATAGGATTTTTAATTTCTTTTACTATTGGAGGTATGACGGGAGTATTACTATCTATACCAGCACTTGATTTTGTATTACATAATAGTTTATTTTTAATAGCACATTTTCATAATATGATCATTGGAGGAGTGATTTTTGGATGTTTTGCAGGAATAAACTATTGGTTTCCAAAATGTTTTGGGTTTGTTTTAAACGAATTTTGGGGAAAAATAGCTTTTTTATTTTGGATTACTGGATTTTTTATTGCGTTTATGCCTTTATATTTATTAGGATTTATGGGTATGACACGTCGTATTAGTCAAAACATTGATCCAGAATTTCATACTTTATTATTAATTTCAGGTATAGGAGTATTTTTAATTTTATTGGGAATAATAAGTCAAGTAATTCAATTTTATTTCTCTATAAAGAATAGAAAAAAGAATATAGATTTTTCTGGAGATCCTTGGGATGGAAGAACTTTAGAGTGGTCTGTTTCTTCTCCTCCTCCATTTTATAATTTTTCAAAAATACCGAATATAACAAATAGAGATGCTTTTTGGTTTTCAAAAAATAAAAAGATAAAAAAAAATATATTACATGAAAAACAATATTTTTTTAAAATGCCAACAAATTCTAAATATGGGGTTTTAATTGGACTTTTTTCTACTTTTTTAGGATTTTCTGCTGTATGGCATATTTGGTGGTTATTCTCTTTTTCACTTGTCTTTATATTAATGTTAATAATAGTTAGAAGTTTTATTAAAAGCAATAAACAAATTATAACATCTAATGATGTTTTAAAAATAGAAAGTCAGTGGATTAAACATTTAAATAAAAAGAAAGCTTATGATAGAAAATAAAATTTTAAAAGAAAAAAAAGAACTACACCATGAAAAATTTAATTTTATATTAGATAGAAAAAAAACGTTTGGTTTTTGGATCTATTTAATGAGCGACTGTATTATTTTTGCAACTTTGTTTTCTGTATATTCAGTTATGCATAGTAGTTGTCCATATTTTTTACAAAAAAATTCATTATTTAAAATAAATACTGTTATTTTAGAAACTATTTTACTATTATTTAGTTCGGTTTCTTATGGGATATCTATGCATTTTTTACTAAAAAATCATTTAAAAAAAGCATATTTTACTTTTATTGTATCTTTTATATTAGGATGTTATTTCATATTCACTGAATATGTTGAGTTATATACACTTATATTACATGGATACGGACCTACAAAAAATGCTTTTTTATCTTCTTTTTTTACGCTATTAGCAACACATGGCATTCATGTGTTTATAGGAATAATATGGATGGTAGTTTTGATTATTCAACTAGCATTCAAGAAAAATTATTCTTCGACTTTAATAAATGATTTTTTTTGTTTAGGACTATTTTGGCATTTCTTAGACATAATATGGATTTGTATATATACTTTTGTTTATTTAATTGGTGCTTTATGATTATAAAAAAACATAGCAAAGAAAAAAATAATTTTATAAAAAGCAATATATATTCGTATTTTTTTGGTTTTATTTTTTCTGTTTGTTTATCTTTTATTCCATTTTTTTTAATAGAAAAAAAAATAAATGTTTTGAATAGTAAGATTTATACAAATTTAATAATTTTACTTTGTTGTTGTTTGCAAATTTTTTTTCAAATATATTATTTTTTACATTTAAAAGATTCTATGGGTAATTTTTGGAATATTGTTTTTTTATTATTTACTTTTATAATTATGTTGATAATAATAATAGGATCAACTTGGATTATGTATAATTTACATTATAATGTTATGATTCATCAATATTAAATTGATTGTAAAATAATAACTTATGATAAATTATTTTAAGGTTGTAAAACCTAGAATTATAATTGGTAACTTAATCTCTTTAATTGGAGGATTTTTCTTAGCATCTAGAGGAACAGTTATTTGGGATTTATTGCTTTTTTCTTTAACTGGTACTCTTTTTGTTATTGCTTCTGCTTGTGTTTTTAATAACATTATTGACATAGATTTAGATAAAAAAATGAAAAGGACAAAAAATAGAGTATTACCTAAAAATTTAATACCAATTCAGCACGTTTTTATATATGGTATTTTATTAGCAATATTAGGTTTTAATATTATTTATTTTTATGTTAATAAACTATGTTTTTATTTAATTGCATTTGCTTTTTTTATATATGTATTTGTATATACATTATTCACTAAAAGATATTCTGTATATTCAACTTTTATTGGATCATTATCAGGAGCTATTCCTCCTGTTATAGGTTATTGTTCGGTTAAAAATAAAATTGATTTGTGTTCTTTATTACTATATATATCATTGATATTTTGGCAAATATCGCATTTTTATTCTATATCTTTATATTCTTTAGAAGATTATAGAAAATCAGGAATACCAATATTGCCTATTTATAAAAATATAAAAATAACTAAAATATACATCATTTTATTTATTTTTTTTTATATTATTGTTAATGCAATTTTATTGTACTTTTCATATGTTAAAATACAATACTTTATAATATTAGGAATATTTTCTTTTTTATGGTTATTTCTAGCTATTTATGGTTTATTTAAAAACGTAAATTTATACTTATGGTCTAAAAAATTATTTATTTTTTCTTTATTAACAATGTGTGTAAATGTATTAGTAATGATGATAGATAATTTTTATTTATTATAAATAAATTTACTATATATTATATATAATTTGATGTTTAGAATGATTACAAGTTATAAGCAAATATTTGGTCTAGGAAGTCCAGCTATTTTACTTGCTTGTTTTAATGGTCCTTTTGGAAATAGTAAGAATAAATACTGGCTATTAAATTTTTTTTTACTATATTTTTTTTTCATATTGTGAATGATTATTCTTAATGAAGGAAATATATGGTATTCGCAATAAAATTGTCGAATAAAAAAAATGATTTTCCAATGATCTGTATTGAGAATTAAAGATTCTTTTACTGCTATTCTATTAGCTATGTTAAAGTCCCATTTTTTATAGTTTAGTAAATATCCTTTAGAATCTATATTCATTATTATTAACCTAGTTTTAAAAAGTTTTAAATAAATGTTTTTATTTATTTATTTATTTTTTTATTTGTATAGAGTTCTAAAAAATAATTTAGGGTAAAAAACATTTTAGTTGATATATTAAAAAACAATAATTAGTCTATAATATATATATATAGAAGTATTAATTATATAATTTTTTAAAAAAAATCTTTTTATTGTTTTAATACTAATTGTTTACATTTTAAAAATTAAAATAATTTATTTATTAGAACTTTTTTGTTAAATATATTTTGAATCTATTTGTTAAATTCAAACAAATTTTTATTTAATTAAATATAGTATAGTTAGTAACTATTATCTGATTTTTCTCATTTTTATTGAAATTTTTGTGCTTATCTCATCTTTTTTATTTAATATTTTATATAATATAGAATATTAAAATAACTTAGTACGATTTTTGTATAGTAATATGGTATTTACTATTATTATTTAAATGAAGAAAAAATATAGTGAATATTATATATTCATAGAATTTTTATTTACTCTTTAATATTTTTAGTTATATAGGTATATATGTATATGTTTTATATTTTTAGTATATTTTAAATCATTTTTAATATATTAAAAATAATTCACCTGTATTTAAAATAGATATAGTAGCATTTTCTTATATCTTTTTTTATTTCTTTTTTCTTATTTATTCTAATATACAAAAAAATATCTTCTATAAATTATAGATATGATTATTATATTAGTAATTACTTTATAAATTTTTAAAATAGTTATAAAAAATTATTAGAAAAACTTATTATTAAAAGTATGTATTTTTAAAAAAAATTTCTAATTATATTTTTAATGAATTTTTATACAGTATATATATATATATCATATATATATTTTTTTTAATCTTAACATTTACTTAAAATATATTAGTAATAATTGTAATTATACATATGGTTTTATATGCAAAAAACTTTCAATATATATTCTTATATATTTGTATGTCAATTATAAAAATAAGTGTTTTTTAGATATAAAAATACTAAATTTTTTTTAGTATGTATGTATTGTTATTAAAATTTAATTTTAAAGATATGTATATAAATATTATAAAAATAATTTTCTTATATTTGTGATAAATTAAAATAAATAGTTCATTTTATAAATAAAATTACTTTTGTTAAATAAGTTTTTTGAGTTAAACATTTTTAATTATATTTGTTTATAATATATGTATAATTATATACTTATAAGTTAATTTATATTTTTGATAATTAAATTAAAATTAGAATATATTAATGACTTACTTTTTTTTTTAATTTTATAAAAAAATTATTTTATATATTTATTAAATTTAAATTTGTAAAATTGAATAAAATTAATAATTATTACAATTATTTAATTATTCTATTTTTAAATTTATATAAATATATAGATATATATTTCTATTATACAAAATGTATAAAATATATATTTATACAATATATATTTTTTATAAAAAGATTTATTTTTAATATTTTTAATATTATAATAAATAATTATACTATGTATATATTTTTATATAAAAAGTATAATTTTAATTTTAAATAATCTTGATCATACAAATTAGTTTTAAAAATCATTTTTAGTATATCTTAGTTCAACAGCAGCTTTATCTAATACTCCATTAATAAATTTATGACTTTTTTCAGCACCAAAAGATTTTGCTAATTCAATTCCTTCATTAATAGAAACTCTATATGGTATATCGTTTCTTTTTAACAATTCATAAAAAGATATACGAAGAATAGCTTTTTCTATTTCTCCTAAATTTTTTAAATCACGGGAAAGATATGGAGATATCAGTTTATCAAGATATTTATAATTGTTAGTAACGCCAAGTATTAATTCATAAAAATATTTTATATCAACATTTTTACTATCATATTCTAAAAAAAAATAGTCTATATTATCTTTAATGTTATTATTAGATAATTGCCATGAATAGAGTAATTGTACAGCATATTCTCTAGCTTTTCTTCGTTCTGATGGTTTCATACTTGTCCTGTAATGTGTAATTTATATAAATAGTGATTTAACAATTAAAAATTTTAAATTAAAAAAAGTTTATTTTTATAAGTTTAAAATTATGTTGTTAGCAGTGCGTTTTTGAATAAAAATTTAGCATATATCTTTATAACATTTAATTAAACAAATAAAAAACATTATTTATTTAATAAAATTAATTTTGCGATTTAAATTGAATTTTAAATATAAAATTTTAGTAAATATTTACAATTTATAATAAAATTATTTAAAAAAAATGCATTAACATGTTTAATGCATATTTATTTGTAACAATGCAAAAATAAAATATTTTTTATAAAATATTTTTTTTTAATTTCAATATTGTAAATAAGATTATTATTTTTAAATTTTAAATACGATAGAATATGAAAATAAATATATAGTTTTTATTATTTTTGTAGTAGTATTAGTTTTAAACAAAAAATATTGTTATTAGTATTACTAAATAAAAGGTATATTTTTAAAATTTAAAATAACAAATTTTATTCACATATTGTAATAAATAGGTATTCATCATGTGATATGCGTTTTTTTTATTTTTTTAAATAAATTAAGACAAAATTGATTATTAGTGAGTTTTAATATATAAATCATTTTCAATGATTAAAAAATAATTATTTTTAATATTTAGATTGTTTTGCAAAATGTATGTTTTTGATTATAGTTTTTAACTAAATGACAATAGCTTGTATAATAATCTATGTTTTTAATTTATTAAATATGTGTAAATTAAAATTAAAATTTAGTAAAATACGGGTTTTAAATAAAAGTAATTCGATTTAAATAAAATCTATTCCTATTAAAATAAAATTAATTAAATATAGAAAGTATATGAAATATTTTTTATATATATATAGTATATAGTAAAATTCTAAGTAGTTAGAATAAATGATTTTTAAACATTTTATTTATAATCGTTTTTATTTAAAATAAATATTAAAATTATTGCTAAATATTGTTTGGTATAGTATAATGATAACCTGTAATAGAAATTATATTCTATTAGTTTTTCATTTTATTTTAAAACATCGCGGGGTGGAGCAGTCTGGTAGCTCGTCGGGCTCATAACCCGAAGGTCGTTGGTTCAAATCCAGCTCCCGCAACCAAAATAACATTTAGTACTTCTAATAAAAATATATTAAGTATAATTGTAAAAGAATTTATTGTTAACATGTAAAATTTTTAATTCTTAATCAAGAAATTAATCTTAATATATTCTGCTAAAATTAGTATTCTGATACTTCAATATTTTAAAAAAAATATTTTTTTTTCCGTAAATAAAAATTTCTTTCTTAGATCTAGTAATAGCAGTATAAATTAATTCTTTAGTAATAAATTCAATGTTTTTAATAGGCATAATTAAGCTAACAGCATTATATTCTGAACCTTGAGAACGATGTACTGATATAAACCAAGCTAACTTATAATGAGTAACAAGATAACAAGAAATTTTTTTTAATCTAAAATTAGCAAGCAAAAAGAATATTTTTAACTTTTTGTTTTTATCATATAAAACTATTCCAATATCTCCATTATATATTCCTAAAACATTACAATTTTTAGTAATTATAATTGGTTTTCCTTCATACCAAACTTCTTTATCAAATAAATTTAAATTTTTCATAGATAAAAAATTGTGTTTTTGTATATAACATTCTATAACTTTATTTAAAATTTTAGTTCCAAAATTACTAATATTTGTTGCACACAACGCTTGATGATATTGAAAAATAGTTAAAATATTTTTTGGGGATTCATTATTTTTAACAGATTGAAAATAATTCTTATAACATTTAGTAATATTTTTTATCATGTACTGATAACTGACTACATCATTTATTTGAAAAAAATTGATTTTATTTGAATTTTTATTAAAAATGTTATTAATAATTTTTATATCATTATGCAATATAGCACGAGAAAAAAAATCAATATTTGAATTTTTTTCATAACGATGGGTTTTTTTTAAAACAACAAATTTGTTACTAATATAATTTTGATCTAAATTACTTAATGGTAAAAGTTTGTTAGGTCCTAAATTTTTTATATTTTTTATAAGATCAATTGTATATCCATTTTTATAATAGTTAAAAACATCTTTAAATATTGATCCAGATTTTATAGGTGGTAACTGATTAATATCTCCTAAAAATAGAAGAATTGTTTTTTTTGATAACGAATCTATTATTTTGCAAAACATATCAATATCAATCATAGAAGATTCATCAATAATTAATAAATCTAATTTTAATACATGATTTTTATGATAATAAGGTTGAGAAAAATTGTTTTTAATTCCTAATAAAGAATGTAGCGTTTTAACGCTATATTTAAATGTTATTTTATTGCTATTAATATTTTTATTTTTTTTTAATTCTATTAATGTTTTTTGAACAGAATATGCTAGTTTTATTGTAGATTTTCCAGTTGGAGAAGATAATCCAACATTAATTTCTTTTTTTTTTATAATACAAAACGCGATGATTAGTTTAGCTATCATAGTAGTTTTACCTGTCCCAGGTTTTCCTGTTATAAAAGTAGTTTTATTCATTAAACTAATAAAAAGAGCTAATTTTTTTTCTTGTTCATCATATTTTAAAAATAATAAATTTATTACTTTAATATAGTTTTTAACATTTTTTGTATTATATATTTCTCTTTGATATATAAAATTTATAACTTTTTTTTCTAATTTCCACATAGAATATAAGTATATTGAATCGTTATCTATTACAATAGGAGCAATTAAATTATCTGGATCAGTTGTTATAGCATGACTAGTACTAATTTTTTTTATCCATATTTTTTTTTCGAATTTTATTTTTTTCCAAATTTTATTTAAACATTGAGTATTTTTTTTGATAAAAACATTTTTTTTTTTAAAAAAATAAAAGGAAGGCATATGTTTCCTCGCCAGGTAAAATTACTAACACAAGAAGCTAAAAACATTAATTCTTCTTCATTTTCTTTAGCAATTATTGTAGAAAAATGAAAATCAAAAAATCGAATAATATTTTTTTTTACTAATAATGATAATATTTTTTTCATAAATTTTTTTAAAATACTCCAGAAAAAAGTTGATCTAACTTATTTATTAAAGAAAAATTTGGAATTACATGAAATATTCCATTGTTTTTGTTTTTTTTTCTATTATCTATTGCTCTTAAAAAAATGTAAATAACACCTCCAAAATGCGTTGAATAGTTATATTTTCGAATTCTTAACTTTAAATATCTATGAATAGCAAGAGTATACAATTGATATTGTATATGATAATGATTTTTTTTTATAATTGACTGTAATGCTTTACTAGAATAATAACTATTATTGATTCCTAACCAATCTGATTTATATTCTAAAATATAAAATTTTTTTTTATGCATAACAATTAAATCAATAAATCCATGAAGTAATCCATGTATTCTATTAGAAAATTGATTATACATTGTTTTTTCGTAACAATTTGAATTGTTTAAGATGTTAAATAAATCTAATTTATGTATTTTGTTTAGTATTGGAATATGAAATTCAAATTCTTTTTTTAAAAAAGTTGGATTTAATTTAAATAATTTAAATTCTTGGTTTAGAAAAAAAGTATTAATAACATTATTCATCCAACGTGTTAAAGGAGAAGTCCATTTTTTTTCTAAATTAATTTTACACATTTGTTTTTGAATCCAAATTTCATCAAATAAATATAAAAAATTATGATTTTTTAAAAGTAAATGTATAAATTTTCCGATTTTTTTTCCTTTTGGAAAAGTATGTGAGTTTAATATTTTTTCTGTTATATTTTCTTCGATTTTTTTATATCTTATTATCAAATATTGACTAACATTTGTAGATTTATGTACAAAATTTTTAATTATATTAGAATAACTGAACATATTCCAACTATTTAGTTTTTTTCTGTTAAATTTATCTATTGTTGATAAATATATATTTTTTTTTTCTTTATTTTCTACATTAGAAAAACATCTAATATAATTAGTAACATTTATTACATTTTTAATGTGTACTAGTTTAAATGTTTTAAACAAATTATTAGAGTTTATATAGGATTTATCCCGTAATAAGTATCCTAATCCAGTTTCATATAAAGATTTAGTATTAAATTTTTTCTTATAAACTGGAGCTACACTTATGCTACAATGCAATATAGATCTAGTTAAAGCAACGTATAATAATCTTAAATCTTCAGATAGCATTTCTTTTTTAGATAAGATAACGTTTTTTGTTTTCTTTTCTATATCTAAATTGAAATAATTTGTTTTTTTATTGTAAAACATACATAAATTATTTTTTACAGAAGAAATTCCGAATGGAATCCATACAATAGGAAATTCTAATCCTTTAGATTGATGTATACTAATAATTTTTATACAATTTTTAGAATGTGGTATTTGAACGTATTGTGAATTACATTCATTTTTTTCATACAAAACTTTTTTTTTTAACCAAGATAACAATAAATTGTTAGACTTAAAATAATCGCTTTTTTTTTCTAATATTTCAGCTAATTGTAAATAATTTAAAATAGAATAATCTTTTTCTTGACTTAATATAAATTTAACATTCGAGATTTCATTAAAAACAATTTTTTTTATAAAAAAAGAAATTCCAAATTTTTTCCAATATTTTTTATATAAGTACATTTTTTTTAAGAAATCATAAAAAATAATTTTATTATTTTTTAAGCAATAAATATCAAAAAAATTTTTAAAAAAAATATTAGTCATAATTACTTGGTTTAAATATTTTTTATTACTTAAATCTAGTATAGATCTCATTATATAAAATAGATTTTTTGCTTCTAAAGAAGAAAAAATTGTTTTTTGTTCAGAAAAGTATGTAGATTCTATATTTAATTCACTTAATGATTTTTGAATTATTTCAGATTCATATTTATTTCTTACTATAATTGTAATATGTTCTATATCAAAAAATTGATGAGTTCCATTAAAATATAATTCTGCTTTTTTTTCTTTTCCTTTTTGAAGCCAGTAATTTATATTAGCTGCACATTTATCAGCACTACTTTTCTTATATTTTTTTAATGAAATTAATTTTTTAGACACAAAAAATATTTTTAATGCTGATTGAGTAACTCCATGTATTTTAAAAGACATATTACATGTTTGAAAATTAATTTTATTTGGGATAGAACTTTTAAAAAAAGAAATATCTTGAAAAAGAAATGGTATAGTATTTTTACTAAAAATAATATTAATACTTTTAATCATATTTTTAGAAGATCTCCAATTATTTTTCAATGTATGTATATTTTTAATCTTTGATTTTATCTTAAGATAAGAAAAAATATTAGAACCTTGGAAACTATAAATCGCTTGTTTAGGATCTCCTATTAAAATTAAAGAAGAACACTTTTTTTGCGTATATATTTTTGAAAAAATTGAGTATTGTTGATAGTTAATATCTTGAAATTCATCTATAAATGCTATAGGATATGCTTTTTGCAAAGCAGCAGTAACATTTTGATTAGTTAAAATTTTTTTTTTAATTAAGATTTCTAATTCATTAAATTCTAATTGAAAATTTTCTTTTTTTATTTTTTGTATAAATATTTTTATATTTTTTATAGCATAAAATAAAAAAATATTTTTTAAAGAAAACTTTATTTTTAAAAAGTTATTTACATTTTTAAGAAAATTGTTCACTTGATTATTTTTTTTATCTACATATATAAAATATGTATTTAATTTAAAATTAAGTAATTCTTTTGGTATGTAATAATCGTTAGTGCTAGCACTACTCCATGTAGTGATTACACTAAATTGTTTTGATAATTTTTTTAAATTATAATTAACATTATTTAATGATAAAGATTTGTATATTTTTAGTATATTTCTATTTTCTTTTGTCCAATAATTTTTAAAATCTACTATATGGTTAATTAATATTTCATGTTGTTCAATTAAAGATTTTTTATATATTTTAGATTTAATAATTTTTCCGAAATTAATATTTAACCAAGGATTGATATGCTTGAATAATGCTGTAGGTTCTTTCCAATACGTAAAAATTATTTTTGATATATCTTTAGGAAGTTTATAACAATAATGTTGCCAAAAAAAAATAGTAGCATTTAGTCGTAAATTAAAAACATCTGTTACAAACTTATTTTTAAAAATAATTCCACAGGAAAATTTATATATATCTAATACGTATTTATAATAACTGTGAACAGTGTAAATAGCAATTTTATCTAAATTGTTTAAAGAAAATGTTAATATTTGAATTGCTTTATTAATATTTTTTATTTTATTCATAAAGGACAAAAAGATAGGATGTGTCGTATAATTCTTTTTAAATGCTAATTTAAGTTCAAACATTGTTTTTTGAATTCTATTTTTTAGCTCTTTTTTAGCACTATTTGTAAAAGTAATAATTAATATATTTTGTATGTTAAGTTGTAATTTTTGTAATGTTGTATCTTTTAAACCTAATAACAATCGTAAATATAAAAATACAATTGTAGAAGTTTTTCCAGTTCCAGCTGAAGCTTCAACTAGATGTTGTCCTGGCAAAGAAATGTTAAATATATCAAGATTTTTATTCATTATTAATGATATGTATGATTTTTCTTAAAAAAAGTATTTATTTAACTAATATTAACTTTTCTAAAAGAATGTTTTAAAATAGGAAGAAACCATTTTTTTGCATTTTTTAAAATTTTTTTAATAATTTGTTCATTTAAATTAGGTATTAATTTTTGTAAAAAGATATCATCTTTTTCTCCTTGTTGAAATTGATTACCATTCCATATTTGCATGAATTTTTCTTTACTTGCTTTGACGATGCATTCATTACTAGAAATTTGGTTCAACTTTTTATCAAATATTGTATTTAACCAATACATTCCAGAAGAAGTAAGTAAAATAGGATTTTTTGATCCTACAATAAATCCATTTATATATTTTATTAGATAATAAGTTGCTTTTTTTTTATTTAAAGGGGTGAGATGCCATTCACTGTTTTTAGACCCTATTAACATACTAGGTTTTTTTCCTCCTAAAGCACAATAAACTAAATGTTGTATCCAAAATGAAATACCATCTTTTAATTTCAATACGGAAGGTTTAAAACAAAAAACTCCAAATTTATGAGTTTTTTTTTCTGTAAGAATTTGTATTTTTCCTTTTAATGAAATATTATTTATTTTTAAATTAAAAACATTTTTTTTAAATGATTTTTTTGTTAGAAATGAAATCTTTTTTATTATATTGTCTATTTCTTCTTCTTGTTTTAAAAAACAACTTTCTCCAAAATATTTATATGGTAGTTTTCCAGAAAATAAAAATCTGTTAAAAATAGTATTTATTTTTTTGTTTTTTAATTTGTAATTAAATATTTCATCATTTAATTTATATCGATGCAAGTAATCTATAGAAAAAGGTTCGAATTCTGAAACATTTACATGTTTTTTTGATATAAAAATATTTAAATAATATTTAAAAAAATAAAAAATTGGATTTTTCCAAAAAAGTATAAATTTTTTTATTAAAATAGTATTCTTGTTAAATATAGATATCGAATAAAATTTTTTTTTTATATTTAAATTAGATTCATGATAAATTTTAGGCATTTTTAGATATTTTTGACTAAATTCTGTTAATATTGAATTTTTTTTCAATTCTTTTTGATTATGAATAATCGTGGAATGATCATATTTTATGGAAAAATTTTTTTTCTTTATTTCTTTATTATTACAATAATTAAGATTAATATTTATAATTTTTTGAATATATGCTTCTAACTCTTTGATAAAAGGCGATTGAGATGTTTTATCTTTATATAAATGTTGAGATTCTGAATAACTTATAAAAAAAAAGTTTTTTGTATTTGTTAGAGTAACTAAAAAACAATATTTTTTTAATTCATAAGTATTATGATAAGTAGTAGTTTTTTGATCACTCGTTAAATCAAAAAAATCATAATGTTTTATTTCAGGATAACTTTCTTCATTAAATCCTAATAAATAAGTTACTTTATATGGAATATATTCAAAAGAATAAAAATCAGAAATAATAACAGATCCAATAAATATTTTGTTTTTTCGTTTAAAGTTATTTATATTTTTTAATATTTCTTCTATCAATAACAGAATATTTATTCGATAATGCTTTATTATTGAAGCAGTTGTAATTGTTTTTTTCCATGCATTTAAAATTAGTTTAAAATATTTACTTGTTTTTTTATTTTTTACATAAAAATCATGTATTATATTCTTCCCAATTAATGTCCAATTTTTTATTTTTTTTGAAGTAGATAATTTACTTTTCCATTTTTTTAAAAAAGAAATAAATATTAAAAATTTATTTAAAACATTAGATGCATCTAAATTAAAGTCGTGAGAAGGAAATGTATTATTCCATATTACTTTTTCTTTTGTATTTATAGAACAAGAAAGAATCATCCTATTTATTCCTTTCTCCCATGTATTGTACATATCAATTGGTAAATTTAATTTTTTTAGATGTTCTTGATCTATACCCCATTTAATATTGGATTGTTTTGTCCAATCATATAACCAAATTACTTCTTGTTTATTCAATAAAAATTTTTTGTATATACATGGTAATCTTAACAAACAGAATATTTCTTCATGAAAAAAATTACATTTAGATAAATTTAATAGTTTGAAAAAACTATTAAAAATTACATTATCTGTATTTATTTTTTTATTTATTATAATAAAAGGTATATAATGGGTTTTTTTTACAGAATTAAATATTGTTTTTATAAATGGGAGATAAATATTAATGTTCGTACTTTTTACGATAACATCATGAGGAAAGATGTCTGGATTGTTATTAAAAATTTGTAAAAGATTATTATGAAGTACTTGAACTTCAGTTTGAATGGAATAACAAATATGTATTTCTATAGAATTATCTATATATATATTTTCTTTTACATTTTTTTTATTATAAAGTTTTTTTTGAAATCCTTTAATAAGATTTTCTTCACGGTCTAATACAATATTAGATTTAATTAAATTTAACAAAGTTTTATTTTTTTCATCAACATTATAATTTTTATATAAATTTACATATTGATGATCTATTTCTTTTAAAAAAAAAATAGAATCTAATTCTAGATTACCCCATAAATTTAATAAATAATTATTAAAATTTGATCTTTTATTTTTATTTTTTATTTTTTTAATAAAAATATCGTATCTTTTAGTAAAATCAAAAATTTTGTTAGATACAAATTTGGTTTCTTTTTGTTGGAAGTTAGTATTAATTTTATGTTTACTAACAGTAAAAAAATATAGATAGATATCTATAAATTTGCTATTTGAAATAATAGATAATATTTCATAAATTGAAGATTGTACTGTTCCAATTAAAAAAATACGATTTGGAAAGTCAGAAACATTTATTTTCTCTCTATTTACATACTTAATATAGTGTGCTAATAACTTAGGATAAAAACATAATTTATTATTAGTATCTTTTATATATTGAATTAAAAAAATCCATATTTTTTCTTGTAATTTTTGATTGTTTACTTTAAAGAAATATTTTTTTTTATCCCATTTATTAATCCAATCCGGTCTATTTTTAATATATTTCTTAAATAAATCAGCGATGTGTGATAAAAATAAGTATTTTTCAAAAGAATTTTTAAATTTTTTTAAAAAAACTGAAATATTTTTTTCTCTAGAAAATAGCAGTAAATACCATAAAATAGTATCATTTTTAATTTCTATTAACCATTTTTTTTTTGGAATTACATATTTATATAACTTTTTAATATAAGAATGTATATGTAATATTTTTATATTAGCTGTTATTCCTAATTTTAAAGAAAGTGAATAATTTAACCATTGTTTAATTTCTTCACTATTAACTAATATAATTTCTTGTGTTAAAGGGTTATCTAATGGATTTTCTTTAATACGAAGACATATAGTGTTTACTACTATATCAAGATCGTTAGTTTTATATAAAAATAGCATGAATTATTTTATAATGATAAAATTATATGGTTGATTTGTTTTATAAATAAAAATTTATATTTACAACATAAATACAATGTAAATATGTATTTTTTATAAAAAAGACAAATTTGTATTTACATTGTAAAAAATACATAAATTTTTTTTAGAAAATTAATAATGTTAAAAACAATTTGAATCATTTTACTATAGTTTTGTTTTTTTATGAATATGCACATCTAACTGAGGATAAGGAGATTCTATGTTATTTTTGTCTAGTGCTTTTTTAAATTGTATCATTAAATCCCAGTATACTGCATTTAAATCATCTGTATAACTCCAACAACGTACAATAAAATTAATAGAAGAAGGAGCTAATTCACTTAATCCTACGATTACTCCACGATCTTGTAATACTCTTGGTTCGTTTAAAGCTACCTGTTTTAAAATTTTAATAACAAAATCAACATCAGTATTATATGCTACCCTAATCATAAATTCATTTCTTCTAGCTGGTTCTCTAGAATAATTTATAATGTTATTATCTAATATTTTACTATTTGGAACAATTACTATTTTTCCATCTAGTGTACGTAACATAGTGTAAAATATATGTACATTTACAACTGTTCCATTTATATTGCATAAATTTACATACTCTCCTGTTCTTAGTGGTCTAAGAGTAACTAATAACGTTCCTGCAGCAAAGTTAGATAAAGATCCTTGTAACGCTAAACCTACTGCTACTCCAGCAGCCCCTAGAACTGCTATAATAGAGGTTATTTGAACTCCTATACAACTTATAGAAGCTACAAAAGATACGGCGATAATGACATATTGTAATAAAGTAGAAAGAAAACCCGCGACAGTTTCATCAATACATCTGTGCGTTAAAATACTGTTTATTCCTTCTGAAATACCTTTAGCTATACATATTCCAATTATCATTATAATAATCGATGATGTAATGTGTAAAGTATAACTGCAAAACAGTTCTTCATTTTTCGCTAACCAACTACTTGCGAGATTAATATCATTAGCTATTTGTAGATCTTCCATTATTATCTCTTTTCTCTAAAAATTAATTGTGTAATGTGTTATTAATTTATAATTAAACTTTAATAATTTTTTATAATTAAAAAAATTATAAATGTGAATTTGTTTATATTTAAGAAATACTTCATATTTAAAATAAATAAATTTTTTAACTAGAATAGTTCGAATAACTAAAAAATGTTACTAGTATTTCATTAAATTTTAGTAAAAATTTTTGAATTTTAATATTAATATTTTTATTACAAATAAATTATAATGTATTAAAAGAATTTAAATCTTGAAATATTTTTTTTAATTTAGCACGAATGTATAATTGACTATTTCGAATCCAAGATCTTGGATCATAATATTTTTTATTTGGTTTATTTTTTTCAGTAGAATTTCCAAGTTGACTTGTTAGATATTCTTTATTAGTACGGTAATAGTCTAAAGTTCCCTTCCAGTATTTCCATTGAATATCAGTATCTATATTCATTTTTATAACTCCATATGATATAGATTTTGTTATATCTTTCAAAGATGAACCGGATCCTCCATGAAATACAAAATTAACAGGATTTTTTTGTGAATGATTATTTGATCTAATAAGAATTTGAGCGTTTTTTAATATAGATGGTTTTAACTGTACGTTACCTTTTTTATATACTCCATGTACATTTCCAAAAGATGCTGCTATAGTAAATAGAGAACTAATTTTTTTTAATTCTTTATATGCATAATTAACATCCTGAGGACGAGTATAAAGTAGATTATGATCTATGTTTGTATTATCAATTCCATCTTCTTCTCCTCCTGTACAACCTAGCTCTATTTCTAAATACATATTCATACTAGACATATCTTTTAAATATTTTTTACAAGTATGAATGTTTTCTTCTAACGTTTCTTTAGATAAATCAATCATGTGAGAAGAAAATAAAGGACGATTATATGCTTTAAAATATTCTTTGTTTTTAATTAATAGTTGATCAATCCAAGACAAATTATTTTTATGACAATGATCAGTATGTAAAATTACTGGAATATTATAATATTTAGCCATTAAATGCACATAATTAGCTCCTGCTATAGATCCTATGACTGATTTTTTATGTGTATCTATTGTATTTGGTATTCCTTTCCCAGATAAAAAAGAAGATCCTCCATAAGAAAATTGTATTATTACTGGAGATTTATATATTGATGCGCTTTCTAAAACAGCGTTTATAATATCTGTATTTATACAGTTTATTGCCGGTATTGCAAAATTATTTTTTTTTGCTAAATTAAATAATTTTTTTATATCTTTTCCAAAAATAACACCTGGTTGTATAACTTGTAAAATATTAGACATTAATTTTCCTATATAGTATATATATATTGAATGTCAAGTCAATAATAACATATTATTAATTAGAAATTGTATCTTTTTTATTTAAAAATTTCATACCTGGAAGTACTTTACCTTCTAAATATTTTAAAAATGAACCTCCTCCAGTGGATATATATGAAATTTTTTTTCTTACTTTAAATATATCTATAGCACTGATAGTATCTCCTCCTCCTGCAATAGAAAAAGCATTACAATTAGCAATTGCATGTGCTAATGTTTTTGTTCCATGCGAAAAATTTTTAAATTCAAAAACTCCTACCGGACCATTCCATAGAATAGTTTTTGCAGATTTTATTATATTTCGAACAATATTTTCTGATTTAGGACCTATATCCATAATTTCTTCATCTTTTTGTATATTAGAAACGAGTTTTACAGTAGGTAATGCATATTCATGAAATTCTTTACTTACCCTAGAGTCTATTGGAATAACAATGTTAAAATTTTTATATAATAAACTAGCTTCTTTTACGAACTCTTTTTCATGTAAAGATTTTCCAATATGATTATTGATAGCTAAAAACGTATTTGCTATTCCACCTCCAACTATAACTATATCCGAAATATGCAGTAAATGATTCAACATATTAAATTTAGTAGATACTTTTGATCCACCGATGATAGAAATCATTGGTTTTTTTGGATTTTTTAATATTTTATCTAGTGATGTAATTTCAGAAGTTAGAAGTAATCCTGCACAAGATATACTTGCATATTGTGCTATTCCTACCGTAGAAGATTGAGTTCTATGAATAGAACCAAATGCATCCATAACAAATATGTCACATAATTTAGCATATTTTTTTGATAAATTTATATCGTTATTATTTTCTCCGATATTAAATCTAACATTTTCTAAAATATATAATTCTCCATTAATTAGTTGTATTTCGTTATTTAAATAATTTTTAACAAAATGAACTTTAGTAAAAGTGATTTTTTTTTTTAAATATTGAAAAATAGGGAAAAGCGATAGTTTTTTATCATATTCTCCTTCTTTAGGTCTTCCTAAATGAGACATGACTAAAACTTTAGCATTATTTTTTAAACAATGCAATATTGTGGATATAGCTGCTTTAATTCTTGCTGTAGATATGATTTTACTATCTTTTATTGGTACATTTAGATCAGATCTAATAAGAACACGTTTATTATTTAAATTTAGAGTTTTTATATCTATATATTCCATATTAATTCCTTAGTATTATTTAGACTATGTTATTAAACAATTTTTGCGCATTTAGAATTGAATAATATAGTTTAAAAAACTATTAAAATTACTATTGTTTTTAATCTATTTAATATTTATGAATATATCACTTTAATTTTTTTTAAATATTATTTCTTTTAATGTAAATTCTTTGTAAAATTATAAAAATTTAAAAAAATAAAAATAAAATAAATACATATAATATATTTATTTTTTATATATATAAAAAATTATTAGCTTAAATGATAGAATAAAAAATTTTTTGAAAAATTAATTAAACAACCATGCATGAATACCATCTAAAAACATTTGAACAGATAGCATAATTAAAATTAATCCCATTAATTTTTCTAGTGTGTCTATTCCTTTTTTTCCAAAAACTGTTAAAAAAAATCCAGATAGCGATAAAATTCCTGTTGTTATTATCCATGCTATAAACAAAGATATAGATAATGAAGTTAAAAATTGAGGATATTTATGCGATAATAACATAAGCGTAGCTAATAAGGAAGGTCCGGAAACTAATGGAACAGCTAATGGTACTAAAAATGGTTCTTCATTATCTTTTTCAGAATTTAATGATATTTCAGGACTTGGAAAAATCATTCTTAGAGCAATTAAAAACAAAATTATTCCACCAGATATTGACACTGATTCTGTTGTTACATGAAAAATATTTAACAAATTTTTTCCAAAAAGTAAAAATAAAAACATAATGAATAAAGCTATAATCATTTCTCGAATTAGGACAATATTTCTTCTTTTTGGATTTATTTTTTTTAAAATAGATACAAAAACTGGTAAATTTCCTAATGGGTCCATAATTAATAAAAGTAATATAATTTGAGATAATATATTATACATAGAATTCTCCTATAATGACGTTGATATAAATTATTTGGATGATTGTGTTTATTTACATAAATTTGTTGTTATATAAATAATATTAGTTATATATAAATACGTTTTTATTATTATTATGTATATTAAATATAGAAAAAAAAAATTTAAAATAGTTATATATAACTATTTTTCTATGAATATATTTTGATTGATTATTTAAAATAAATATTTTATAAATTTAAATGTTATATTTTTTTGTTAAATAGATTCAAGATATTCATATTAAACTTACTCAATTTAATAAAAATAAAAATAATTGTTTATTATGTGTAATTATTAAATATAAATGATTTTATACCGATAAGTTTAGTATTAGTATATAAGTTTATTTATTGATAATAAATATTGATTATAAAATATTTAAAAAAAAAAATTATATGTTTATTTATTTATAAACTAGTAGTAGATGTATTGTTAAATTTAATAATTGAGAGTTTATTATTATGAATAAAAATAGAAAAAAAACAGTTGGATTTGTTGGATGGAGAGGAATGGTAGGATCAGTATTATTACAAAGAATGATAGAAAAAAAAGATTTCAAAAAAATTAATGCTATTTTCTTCACAACGTCTCAAATTGGAGAAAAATCACCCATTATTAAAGATTGTAATCATACAAAGTTATTACAGAACGCTTATGATATAGATCTTTTATATAGTTTAGATATTATAATAACATGTTATGGTACTGAATATACCAATCTTATGTACTATAAGCTTAGATCAATAGGTTGGAAAGGTTATTGGATAGATGCGGCATCTGAACTAAGAATGATACAAGAATCTTGTATTGTTTTAGATCCTATAAATTTAAAAGAAATAAATAAATCTATAGATTCAGGAATAAAAACGTTTGTAGGAGCCAATTGTACTGTTAGTTTAATGTTAATGTCATTAGGAGGTTTATTTTCCGCTAATTTAATTGAGTGGATTTCTGTATCAACTTATCAAGCCGCTTCAGGAGCAGGTGCTAAACATATGCTGGAATTATTAAATCAGATGAACTTTATTTCTAAAAATATAGATAGCGATTTAGAAAATGAAAGCATGTCTATACTAAATATTGAAAAAAAAATTACTAATTTATATAAATCAAAAAATTTTCCTAAGAAATATTTCAAAATTCCATTATTAGGAAATTTAATTCCTTGGATTGATTCTATTCATAATATAGGACAAACTCGAGAAGAATGGAAAATACAAGCAGAAACTAACAAAATCATTTCTTCGAATAAAAAAATTTTAATTGATGGAAATTGTGTAAGAATTGCAACATTGAGATGTCATAGTCAATCCTTTGTAATAAAATTAAAACAAGATATTTCAATAATAGAAGTTGAAACTATACTAAGAAACCATAATAAATGGGTATCAATTATTCCAAATACTGCAGAATCAAGTTTAAAATATTTAAATCCGGCATATGTTAGTGGAACCTTATTTACTCCAATTGGAAGAATTAGAAAATTAAATATAGGAAAAAAATATTTATCTGCTTTTACTGTAGGAGATCAATTATTATGGGGTGCAGCTGAACCCTTAAGAAGAATACTATGTATTCTTGTGAAATAACATAATATATAAAAAAAATATATATATATTTTTAACTAATTAAATATAAATATTTTTATATTAGCTTATTTATAACATTTAAATTAATTTAAAGATTAACATAGTATTTATTGAAATAATATAAATATAATACTATGTTATTGTAGAACTCCCTCTTTTTAGTAAATAACGAAAAGGTATATATTTATCATGATAATCTAGAATATTATGTCCCATAAAGTTACAAAAATATTGTATATCTTGTTTTATAGAAATATCATCAGAAATAACTAAAATTATATCTCCATTTTTAATATTTCTCATAGTTTTTCTCAGCGAAGACACAACATCTGGACAATATAATCCACGTAGATCTAAAATATTTCTTTTTTTTTCAAAAATTTTTTTCATTTTATAAATCCATTGTTAATTTAGTATATTTTATATTTAATATTGTTATTATAATTCAAGATATAGATTATTTTTTTTTATATAGTGATATACTTTAATAGGTACAAATTGTTTATATTCTTTCTTGATTTTTATATAACGTCGTATTTTTGAAGATGAAATGTTTTCTTGTTTTATATTAGAAAAGAAAATAAAACCTGAACTATAGTAATGAAAAATGGAAATGTCATCTATTGTATATGTATTAATCCAGTACAAAACAGAATCGTGAATTTTTCTGACTAATTTTGTTTTTCTTGGAATAACAACAATATGACAAAAATTTAAAAATTTTTTCCAATTTTCCCATCTATTAATCTCATATAAATTATCTTCACCAATTATAAAAATTAAAGATATAGATGTTCCAATTTTTTGTCTTATTTTAACTAATGTTTCAAACGTATAGGATATGTTTTTATTTTTTATTTCAAGTAAATTCATTTTTAATTTGGAAAAACTACATATAGCTAATTTTATCATTATTAATCTATGTTTATTTTGTATATCGAGTGTTAGTTTATGAGGTGGAATATTATTTGGTAATAAAAATATATTTTGTAAATGTATTTCTTTTAGTAAACGTTTTGCAGACAACAAGTGCCCGTTGTGTATGGGGTTAAACGTACCACCTAAAATGCTTATTATTTTTTTCATAATTATTTGTTATTATTGCTTTTTACAACAAATTAGTATTATTATTTTTTTTAATTTATCAATAACAATATATTCATAAGATTTTTTATAAATTATTTCTATACTAATTAGATATTGTAATATTTTATGTAATTTTTCTAAAGAAAAAAATATTGATTTTTTTTTTAAAAAATTATTTTTTAATTTTTCAAAAAAAGATAAAAATTTTTTTTGTTGATAAAAAGTAGAAGTTTTTTTTAAATAAATCAGTTGAGATATATCTTTTTGTAATAATTTTATTAATAATAAAATTTGATTTTTTTTCAATACCAAATGATTTAATATTCGAATAGATTTATCTAATTCTTGATTAAATAAAGAAAATAACCAATCGTACACTAAAAATTTTGAAGAATCTGAAATTATTTTTAAAACTTTTTTATAGGTGACTTTTTTTTTTTTAAAAACTAAAAATAGAATTGTTATTGCATTTGATAAACCTAAAATATTTTTTTCGTAGTATTGACATAACATTGTTATTGCAACAGGATCTATGTTTAAATCTATATCTAATATTTTTTTTCTTAACCATATTAAAAGTTGATTATTATTTGGAATAGTGCATTCTATAAATAAACATGGAAAATTTTGAGAATTGTTTAGATAATGAAATTTAGATTGAAAATAATAAATTATTAATAATAAGTTTTTATCTAATTTATTAAATATTTTTTTTAATAAATAATTAAAAATAGTTTTTTGTATATTATATTGTATATATAAAATAATAATTTTTTTTGAAAAAAAAAGATTATTTTGAGTTTTTATTTTTAAAAATTTTAATATATCTTTTTCTTTTTTGAGATAAAATATTTTTAATAAACAAAAACCTTTTTTTTTTGCTTTATTTAATATTTTTTTTTTAGTTTCTTCTAAATAAAAAACTTCTATTCCATATAATACATAACATACATAATTATTCTTTTTTAAATTTAAAGAAACTTTTTCAGGAGTAATTTTTAACATTTAAAATTGTCTACATATAAATTTAATATTAATTTTTAATGTTTAACTATAATGTATTTATTTAGTTGTTTCAATAACAAAATTAAGCACTTTATTAGGAACATATATAACGTTTTTTATTTTTATTGATTTTAGATAATTTTTAATTAAAAGATTTGTATTTACATACTCTAGTATTTTACTTTTTGTTAAATTTTTTTTAACTTGAATCAAATATTTTTTTTTTCCATTTACTTGAATAACAACATTAGTATTAGAAATAACAAATTTTTCTTTAAAAACAGGCCAATTCTCTTTATCTAAAGAATTTTTTTTAGTTATTTTTTTCCATATATAAAAACATACATGAGGGATAAATGGATAAAGTAATTTTAATATAATTAATAAACATTCTCTGTAAATTGCTTTATCTTGTTTGTCTAATATTTCAAATTTTGATACATAATTTACTAAAGACATAATAGAAGATATAGCTGTATTAAACGTTTGCCGTATTTCAATATCATCAGACACTTTTTTAATAGTTTGATGTAAAATACTATATAGTATTTTTCGTTTGTTATCAAATAATAGCGGATCAAGAATTTCTAAATTCTCTTCTTTACTATTTATTAAGCAATAATATAAATTCCATATCCTTTTTATAAACCTATGAATACCTATTAAATTATGTTCATTCCATTCTAACGCCATAGTTGCTGGCGCGGCAAACATGATAAATAAACGTACGGTATCAGCTCCATATTTTAATACTAATTGTTTAGGTTCTATTCCGTTATTTTTTGATTTAGACATTTTTATCATACCTGCATGAATAACTGGTTGATTATTACTAGCAATATTAGCTTGAATAATTTTTCCTTTTTTATCCTTAATACAATTAATTAAAGAAGGAGATATCCAGTGTTTTTGTTTTTTATTATCAAAAAAATAAAAAGCATCGCCTAATACCATTCCTTGGCATAAAAGTTTTTTTACTGGTTCAGATGAAGAAACTAATCCATGATCATATAATAACTTATGGTAGAACCTTAAATAGATTAAATGCATAGTAGCATGTTCTATTCCTCCAATATACTGATCTATAGGAAGCCAATAATTGGATTCTTGTATATCTACCATTCCATATTTAAAATTAGGTGACGTATATCTAATATGATACCATGAAGATTCCATAAAAGTATCAAAGGTATCAGTTTCTCTAGTAGCTTTTTTATTGTTAATAATAACATTAAACCATTTTTTATTGCATTTCATAGAATTATGGATATTTTTTAAATCTTTTACTATAGGTAAAACTACTGGAAGTTCCTTTTCTAAAATAGGTAATATTTTTCCTTCTTTAGTCGTCACTATAGGAATAGGAGTTCCCCAATAACGTTGTCTAGAAATACTCCAATCTTTTAATTTAAAAAATGTTTTATTTTTTATGATTTTTTTTTCATTTAAAACATTAAATATTTCAGTTTCTAACTTAAAATAGTTAAATTTATGAATGTTATTTAATAAATTAATACATGATTTTTTTCCTAAATTTCTTAATTGACGTAAAATAAATTTTTTTTTATTTATTTGAAATAAAGAAGATATAGTAGGAATTTTGTTCTGCAAGCAAAATTGAAAGTCTTTTTTGTTATTTCTTGGAGATCCTGCAACAACTCCTGTTCTATAATCTTTATCAACATACATACCTATCCATAGTGGTATTTTTTCTTCTGTTATAGGATGAATAACATAATTTTTAGTGTTGATTCCTATTAAACTTTTACTTCTTTCGTTAAAATGCACAGATTTGTACTTAGTGATCAATAAATCATCTTTTTTGTTAAATTTTAAAAAACTATTTATAAGATTATGAAAAGGAGAAATAGCAATATATGTTACATCTATTAATGTTTTTAATTTAGTAGTAAATATAAATAAAGTTTTATCACTATTAAGAATAGATAATTTTATTTCTTTTCCTTGTTCTTTTCCTATCCAATTTTTTTGCATATCTACTACTTCTTTAGGCCATTTAGATAATTTTTTTAAATCAGTTAATAACCTGTTGGAGTAATCACTAATTTTTAAAAACCATTGATAAACTTTTTTTACAGTTACTTTTTGATTACATCTCCAGCATAATCCATCTTGTACTTGTTCATTAGCTAATACTGTATTATGAAACTGACACCAATGTACTAAAGATTTTTTTTTATACACTAAATTTTTTTTATATAATTTTAAAAAAAACCATTGTTCCCAACGATAAAATTCCACATTAGATGTATTAATTTCTCTGCTCCAATCATAACTAAATCCAATTAATTGGAGTTGTTTTCTCATATTTTTTATATTTTTCTTAATCCATAATTCTGGAATTATATTATTTTTTATAGCTGCTTCTTCAGCTGGTAAACCAAAAGCATCCCATCCGATTGGATGTAATACATTTTTTCCTAACATTCTTTGATAACGAGCTATTACGTCACTTATTGTATAATTTCTTACATGTCCAATATGTAAATTTCCAGATGGATATGGCAACATTGAAAGACAATAAAATTTTTCTTTTTTTTCATTTTTAATCGATTTGAAAATATCATTTTTTTTCCAATATTTTTGTACAATCGATTCAATTTTTTGTGGTATGTATTCTGTTTTCATTTTTATTATTTACAATAATTAATTTTAAATAAAACATAAATATATATATATATTATAGATACATATTAATATTGAATTATTATTCAAATAATTTTAGTTAAAAATATGTTGATATTTGACAATTTAAAAAATTTTTTTTTAAACTATCTTTAAGAAATAATAACTGTGTATAGAAATAAATATTTATATATTACATATTTATTTTATATATTTAAAATGGATACTTTCATTTGAACAATATGTCTATTATTCAATATTGATATTTCAAATTTTAAATTTTCTATAGATATTATTTCTCCTTCTATAGGTAGTCTTTCTATTTTTTTTGTTAAAAATCCTCCTATAGTATCTACGTTATAACTTTTAAAATTAGTATTAAATTTTTCATTAAATTCTTTAATAGAAGTGAATCCTTTTACAATAAAGTTCTTTTCATTGATTTTAAAAACATTTTCCTCTTCGTTTGTATCAAATTCATCATATATATCACCAACAATTAATTCTAAAATATCTTCAATAGTTACTAATCCAGATACTACTCCGAACTCATCTATTACTATTGCTATATGAAATCTTTTAGCTTTAAATTCTTTAAGCATATCATCAACATATTTACTTTCAGGTACTATAATAGCAGGACGCAATACATCTTTAACGAAAAATTTTTTTTTAGGATTTTTCATATAAGATAACAAATCTTTTGCTATTAAAAATCCTTCTACATAATTTTTATCTGCACTTATAACTGGAAATCTAGAATGTGCTGATTTAATGATAATATTTAAACATTTTTCAAGAGTAAATGTTAATTCTAAAGTTATAATATTTGGTTTAGGTATCATTATTTCTTTCACACGGCGTTTAGTGATATCTATAACTCTTTCTATCATTTTACATGTAGTGTGATCTATTAAAGAATTCTGTTCAGATTCTTTTATTAAAGATAATAATTCTTTTCTATTTTTCGGTTCATCATTAAATAATCGATGAAATAACAGAGAAAAAAAATTTTTTTTTTTGATTGATTATTGCTCATGATTTTATGTTTAAATTATTAAATAATTCATTAATATAAAATTTTTTTATAAATGTATTTTTTTATTTAAAAAAACTATATATATGAGATCTTAAAAAAATAAAAATCTAAAAAAATTTAATCCAAAATTAATAATATTTTTCGTTCTAAAGATTCCATTTTTTTTGCTGAACTATTATTTAAATGATCGAATCCAATTAAATGTAATATCCCATGAATTATAATGTGTGAGAAATGATAAAGTATAGACTTATTTCCTTGTATTGCTTCTTGAATGACTGTTTCATAACATATAGCTAAATCTCCAACAAAATTTTTTAATTCTTGATTAACAATTGGTCCTTTAAATGGAAAAGCAAGAATATTAGTTTCTTTATTAATATTTCTATATAATTTGTTTAAACGAATCATCTCAATTTTTTTAACACATTTTATAGAAACAAATATAGATTTTTTTTGAATATTAGAAATAATTTGAACTAAATTTTTAAAATGTTTTTTAGATGGTATTCTTGAATCTTTATTTTTAAATAAATCTAATTTTACACTGTATTTATTCATAATTTAATGTATAATTCTATTATATAAAAAATATTAATACAATTGTTTAAATTACTCTTCCAATCAAAGTATGTCTACTTACATTAGTAATATTTATCTTTACTATTTTCCCTATACAAGAATGTCTTCCTTCAAAATAAACAGTTCTATTATTCATTGTTTTTCCTGATAATTTCATAATGTCATTTTTTGCAATACCATCAACAAGAACAGATTGAGTTGTGTTTAACATATTTAAACTTAATTTTTTTGATTGAATGATAATTTTGTTTTGTAACATAAAAAGTCTTTTCTTTCTTTCTTCAATACTTGTATTTTGTTTTAAAATAGAAGCAGGGGTTCCAGGACGTGGCGAATATAAAAAACTAAAACTCATATCAAAATATACATCTTTTACTAATGCCATAGTTTTTTTAAAATCTATTTCTGTTTCTCCTGGAAAACCAATTATAAAATCAGAAGAAATATGCATTTTTGGTCGAATGGATTTCAATTTTTCTATTATTATTTTATATTGGACGGTAGAATATCGTCTCCTCATAAGTTTCAAAATTCTATCTGATCCACTTTGAACAGGAAGATGAAGTGAATCAATTAGTTGAGGTATTTTTGAATATGCATGAATTAAATTATTTGTAAAATGAAGAGGATGACTAGTAATAAATCGAATTCTGTAAATTTCATTAATCTCTGAAATATAATATAATAATTTAGAAAAATCACATTTTTTTCCGTTAATATATTCTCCAAAATAAGAATTTACATTTTGTCCTAATAAAATAACTTCTCTAGTTCCTAGTTTTGTTAATTGTTTAATTTCATTAATTATGTCAATGACAGGTCTACTAACTTCTCTTCCTCTTGTATACGGTACAATACAAAAAGAACAATATTTGTTACATCCTTCCATAATAGCTACTAAAGAAGAAATTCTTGAAATAGATGTGACTGTATATTGTATATTGTCAAATTTTTCTATAGATTTATAATTTATAACATCTACTATTAATTTTTTTGAAACAATTGCAGATTTAATCATATTAGGTAATCGATGTAAGGTTTGAGTTCCAAAGATTATATTAATATAATTAGCTCGATTAAAAATTTTTATTCCTTCTTGAGTAGCAACACAACCTCCAACCGCTATGATTATATTTGGGTTATCCTTTTTTAATTTTCTCCATCTTCCTAATTGATGAAATAATTTTTCTTGAGCTTTTTCTCTTATAGAACAAGTATTCAAAATTAAAATATCAGCTTTTTTTGCATTATCAATTAATAAATAAGATTCTTTTTTTTCTAAAAAACTTTTAATTAAAGTAGAATCGTATTCATTCATTTGACAACCCCATGTTTTAATATATACTTTTTTCATTTTTTTATTTTAAAATTGCTATTTCATTAGTTTTATTTAATAAATAATTTTTATTAAAAACTAAAATTTTTCAAGACTATTATTTCTGTTAAAGTTAATTTATTTATATATAATAAGTTTATTGTTATTTTAGTTTTGTTAAGAAAAATAATTTTTTATTTTTTATATATTTATTGAATATAATACATTTTTATTATAAAAAATATTGATGCTATAAAAAATTAGTAAATGATTTTATTATATTGACTATGTTTTGTAATAAATTTATAAAAAATAAATTTTTTATACATATAAAAATTTATTGAAAATTAATAACATTTAATATTGAATTTTATTATATAGCAATTTCTGCTTTTATTACAGGATGAGGATAATAGTTAATTATTTTAAAATCATTAAATTGGTAATCAGATATAGAACATGGTTTTCTATTAAATACAATATTAGGAAGAGTTGTAGGTTTTCTACTCAATTGAATTTTAGCTAAATTAATATGATTAACATATAAGTGTACATCTCCTCCAATCCATAAAAAATTTCCAACTCTTAAATTGCATTGTTGTGCAATCATATGCATTAGTAAAGAATAACTAGCTAAATTAAATGGTAATCCTAAAAAAACATCGCAAGAACGTTGATACAATTGACAACTAAGAAATTGTCCATCAACATAAAATTGAAATAGCAGATGACATGGAGGTAATGACATATTTTTTATTTCAGCAACATTCCATGCAGATACTACCATTCTTCTAGAATTGGGATCAGTCATAATTAAATGAATTACTTCATTAATTTGATCAATATATTTTCCATCGTATGTTTTCCATTTCCTCCATTGTTTTCCATAAATAGGTCCTAAGTTTCCATTGATGTCTTCCCAATTATTCCAAATAGATACGTTATTTTCTTTTAAATATTTTGTATTTGTATCTCCTCTCAAAAACCATAATAATTCATAAATTATAGATTTAATGCTACACTTTTTAGTTGTTAATAATGGAAATCCATCATTAAGATTTAATTTCATTCTATAACCAAAAATAGATTTAGAATCAATACTTGTTCTATTTTTTTTTATAGTTCCTTTATTAATAATAGTTTTTAATAATGTTAAATACTTTTGCATAAAATTACTTATTGAAATTTATTTTTTTACAATAATTACATATTAATATATTTTATCTATGTTTAGACATAAATATTAAATATAAGTTAAAAAAAATTGAAAAAATTAAATTAAAGTTC
The DNA here is from genome assembly GCF_005080765.1 of Buchnera aphidicola (Anoecia oenotherae). Classification (NCBI taxonomy): domain Bacteria; kingdom Pseudomonadati; phylum Pseudomonadota; class Gammaproteobacteria; order Enterobacterales; family Erwiniaceae; genus Buchnera; species Buchnera aphidicola. The sequence continues at coordinate 409,440 of NZ_CP033012.1, read as the reverse complement.
TAATGAAATCATTTCAGAGATAGTTTGTCGTCTTCTAATAATTTGACATTTTCCTGAATTAAATAATATTTCAGGAATTAGAGGCCTACTATTATAATTTGAAGACATAGAAGATCCGTAAGCACCTGTATCATGAAATATAATAATATCTCCAATTTCTATTAAGGGTAATAATCTTGGTTTAACTTCTCCATCATTAGATTGAGTAAATATGTCTCCTGATTCACAAATAGGTCCTGCTATTACTGTTTTTCTCTTTAATTTCTTATTAATTAATTTGCAACTATTAGAAATAACAGATATATGATGATAACTGCCATACATCACCGGTCTAACAAGATCATTAAATCCAGCATCTGTAATTACAAAATATACATCTTTTATCCTTTTTACAGCATTTACTTTTGCTACAAGAATGCAGGATTCTGCTACTAAAAAACGTCCAGGTTCTATTTCTAATGTTATAGGATGATTGAAAAACTTGGTTAGTTTTTTCTGTACAGTATTCCATACTGTAAAATATTCATCAATATTAATACAAGATTGGTTTAATTTATATGAAATAGGGATACCTCCTCCAGCTGATATGGATGATATGTCATAATTTAAACTAGTAACACATGACAGCATAGATTCACACACTTTTTTTAAATTTTTATAATTTACTCCAGATCCTATATGCATATGAATTCCTACTAATTTAAAGTTATAAACTTTAACTACTTTAATAGCTGATTGTAAATCCCATATTCCATGTTTACTGTTTTCTCCTCCTGTATTTGTTTTTTTATGATGTCCATATCCAAATTTTGGATTTACTCGAATCCATATCCTATGATTAGGAGAAATATTACCTAGTTGATGCAACATATCTATAGATCCAATATTGACTGTAATATTATCTGATACAACTTTATTTAAAGAATTTTCATCGAAGGAATCAGCTGTATAAACAATTTCGTCATTTTTAGAATTAAAACCAGATATTAAAGCTCGTTCAATTTCTCCGTAGGAGACAGCATCTATTTTTACTCCATATTTTTTCAACAAACGTAATATATGAATGTTAGAACATGCTTTTTGTGCATATCTAATAACATTAAATTTATTTAGTTTTTTTACTTGATTTTTTATAATATTTGCATCATATATCCATAATGGTGTTTTATATAAAGAAACAGAATTTAAAATATTTTTTTTATTTAGTTCACTTTTAGTAGTAAAAACAGAACAAGGCATATTTTTTCTCTTAAAATGCTAATATTAAATATACATATTTTATTATTAATAAATTATTATATATAGTTTAGTTAAAACTTAAAATTTTATTACTAAAATATTTTAAATAATTTTATAAAATATAATTTTAGAATTAACATATATAATATATCATTTTTTATGATTATTATTGTAATAATTTCAGACAATTATTAGTTGTATTTATTTTTTTAAAAAAGAGTTAAATTTAAAATTCATGTAAAAATATACTAAAATTAAATATTGTTTAAGTTAATATACAAAGTATATAGTAATAAATTATTTAATATTTTTAGGACGAAGAACTGGAAATAAAATGACATCTCGTATATTTTTTTGATTAGTAAATAACATTACTAAACGGTCAATACCAATTCCTAATCCTGCAGTTGGAGGTAATCCGTATTCTAAAGCGTTAATATATGAATTGTCATAAAAAAAATTTTCTTGTTTCGCATTTTTATAATAGTTTTTTTGTTGTAAAAATCTGGTTTTTTGTTCTTCAGAATCATTTAATTCAGAGAAACCATTTCCTATTTCATATCCTCCTATAAATAATTCAAATCGTTCTGTATATTCTATACTATTTTTTTTATTTTTAGCTAATGGTGAAACTTCTGTTGGATAATCAATAATAAATGTAGGTTCGATTAATTTTTTTTCTACTGTTTTTTCAAAAATTTCATTTAATATTTTTCCAATTCCCCATTTTTTATCTTTTTTTATTCCTAAAGAAAGAGAAATATTTTGTAATTTTTTATAATCATTTAAATCTGAAGATTTAATGTTAGAATTAAATAATAAAATAGATTCTTTCATAGACATGACTTTAAATTTATTTTTAAAATTTATTACATATTTATCAAATTCAATTACATACTTTCCTGTAATAATAGTACATAAATATAAAAATAAATTTTCTATAAACCCCATAGCATCTTTGTAGTTACAATAAGCCATATATGCTTCCATCATAGTAAATTCTGGATTATGTCGAATAGATACACCTTCATTCCTAAAACTCTTATTTATTTCAAAAATCTTATCAAATCCACCTATAATTAACCGCTTTAAATATAATTCTGGAGCTATTCGTAAGTAAATGTCTATGTCTAAACTATTATGGTGCGTTATAAACGGACGAGCATTAGCTCCTCCTGGAATATTTTGCATTATAGGTGTTTCTACTTCTAAAAATTTGTTTTTTTCCATAAAACGTCGAATCTTAGATAAGATATAAGATCTTTGTTGAAACCTAAAAAACGTTTTTTTATTCATTATTAAATCTAAATATCTTTTTCTATAACATAATTCTTTATTTAATAAACCGTGAAATTTATCTGGAAACGAGTTAATAGATTTCGTTAATAAAACTATATTTTTACAATATACAGACAATTCTTTAGTTTTAGTTCTAAATAGATATCCTGTGATCCCTAAAATATCTCCTATGTCTAGAATATTGTTAGATGATAAATATATATTATTCTCTATACAATTTTCTTTATAATAAATTTGAATTAAAGTATTTACGTCTTTTAGTGTTAAAAACGAACTTTTTCCCATAATTCTTTTTTGCATAACTCTTCCTGCTATACTAACTTTAACTATATTTTTTTTAAGCATATCTCGTGTATAAGTTTTATATTTTTTATGAAGTGAATCAGCAGTATGGGATCTTTTAAAAGAATTTGGAAAATTAAATCCATTTTTTTTCATAAAACCTAGTTTTTCATATCTGGTTTTTTTTTCTGTAGATTGTTGTCTTAACTCACTATATATTAAATTTTTATTCATATTCTATGTCCTAAAATCCTAGTTTTAAACTAGCTTTTATAAATTTATCTAAATGACCATGTAATACTTTTTGAATATTTCTAGATTCTATATTTGTTCTTATATCTTTTATTCTAGAATCATCTAATACATAAGATCGAATGTGATTTCCCCAAGTAATATTTGGTTTAGAATCTTCTATTTTTTTCTTTTTTAATTGTTCTTTTTTTAAAGATAAATGATTAATTTTAGATATTAATTGTTTCATAGCTTGTTCTTTATTTTTATGCTGAGAACGATCATTTTGACACTGTGCTACTATTCCTGTGGGTATATGTGTAATTCGAACAGCAGATTCTGTTTTATTAACATGTTGACCTCCTGCTCCAGATGATTTATAAACATCTATACGTAAATCATTTTGATTAATTTCCGTATTAAAATCTTTATTGATCTCAGGATAAATAAATATAGAACAAAAAGAAGTATGTCGTTTATTATTAGTATCAAAAGGGTTTTTTCTAACAAGTCTATGAATTCCTGCTTCTGTTCTAAGCCATCCAAAAGCATAATTTCCACTAACTTTAATAGTTGCTGATTTTATTCCATTATTTTCTCCTAACGTTTTTTCTAAGATATTAATTTTGAACTTTTTACTATATATCCATTTAAGGTACATTTTTAATAACATATTAGCCCAATCTTGAGATTCTTCTCCTCCAGAACCAGGTTGTACATCTATATAGCAATTTAAAAAATCATATTTTTTTGAAAACATTTTTAAAAATTCTAAATTTTTAATTTTAAATTTTAAATTATAAATTTCTTTAACAATATCACCTAGTACTTCTTCATCTTTTTTTTTTTCTTGTTCTACTAATATTAATAATTCTTTAAAATAATTTATTTTTTCCTGTATCCTATTAATAGGAAATAAATATTCTTCTAAAAAAGATTTTTCTTTTAGCAGTTTTTTTAAAATGTTAATCTCCTTCCATATTTTAATAGATTGTAACTCTATATTTATTTCTGCAAGACGTTCTTTTTTTTTACAATATTCAAATATAATACATAAATTTTTTTTTTTTTATAAATAGAATTTAATAACTTTTTTACAAAATTAATTGAATACATAGTTGTTTATGTCCTTTAATATGAATTTAATTTTTTTAATAATAAAAGTAACATTATAAATATAAATTTTTTTAAAAAAACATGAATATTTTTTATTATTACTAATAAATATAGTTATTAATTTTAAAAAGAACTCTCATATAGTGAAAAATTTTTTTTATAGACATATTTTTATATATATAATAACTTTTTTTATTGCAATAACATAATTAAAAATATATGAAATAAAATTAAAAATAGATTAATATTAATTTATTTTAAAAATAAAATTTTTATTTATTAAACATCAATAAAAATCCAATTATTTTAGGAAATATTAATGATTATAAAAAAAACAATAAAAACTATTAATTTTTCTCGTTTAGAAAAAAAGCCTTCTATGTTTTTTTTAAAAGAATGGAGTATAATATCAGTTTCAGGAATTGATGCAACACCGTACTTACAAAATCAATTAACGATTGATATTATTTCTTTACCTAAAAATACTATGCAATTTTGTGCTTTATGCAATGTATCAGGAAAAGTATTAACCAGCTTAGTGATTTTTAAATGCAAAAAAAAATATTATTTATTTTTTCGTTCTAGTGTAAAAATTATAGTTATTGATGAACTAAAAAAATATGCTGTTTTTTCTAAAGTATTAATTATTGATGAAATAAAATTACATCTAATAGGTATTAGAGGTAAAAATTCTAACAATTTGTTAGAAACATATTTTAAACAAAAATTTAACCATAAAAATCATACATATGTTTTAAATAAATTTATTATTGTAAATATGAGTTTTTTTAAACTGCGTTATTTAATAATAGTTAGTAACTATTCACATTTAAAATTATTAAAAAATAATTTTTTAATTAACAAATTTAAAATATTAAATAACGAAAAATGGTTGTCGATAGATATTAAGTTAGGATATCCTATAATTGAGATAGAAAATACTAGTAAATTTCTTCCTCAAGCATTAAATATGTGTGCGTTAAATGGAATTAATTATAATAAAGGATGTTATAAAGGACAAGAAATAATCTCTATTACTAGATTTAAAAAAAAAAATAAAAGAGTTTTATCTTGGATGATTAGTAAAGAAATAATTAAAGATATAAAAATAGGTAATATTTTAGAAGTTAAAAAAAATGAAATGTGGTATACTGCAGGAGTTATATTAACTTACGTTTACATAAAAAATCAATTCACTTGGATTCAAGCAGTATTAAATAATAATTATTGTCAATCTATGTCTTTTAGATTAAAAATTAATAAATCTTATATATTATCAATTAATAAAATTTTTTTATAAAAATTTTATGTTTGTTATTTATTGTATATAAAACGTTTTTACAAAAATTGTATTAGATTTTAATTTTTGAAATTTCAAATTAATGTATATAAAATAAAATGTATTTATATGATATACATAATTTTTAAATTTATTATTAATATTTTTTATTCACTAAATTAAAGAATTTTAAGATTTATTTTATTTATAAAAAAAATTTAGATAAACTTTCTCATTTAGTAAATATTATTGCACATACAGCGTATTCTATATAATGACAAAAGGAACATTATTTATCATTTCTGCACCTAGCGGTACAGGTAAATCTAGTTTAATCAGAGCTTTTTTAAAGAAAAAAATTATAAATAATGTAGAAGTATCTGTATCTCATACTACTAGATCAATTCGTCCTGGAGAATTAGACGGGAAAGATTATTATTTTATTTCTATAAAAAAATTTAAAATCATGGTAAAAAAAAATAAGTTTATAGAATATGCAAAAGTTTTTAATCATTATTATGGAACATCTTATACATCAATTATTAATAAACTAATTAGTGGAAAAGATGTTTTTTTAGATATTGATTGGCAGGGAGCACAACAAATAAAGAAAAAAGTTATTAACTCTAAAAGCATTTTTTTATTACCTCCTTCAAAAAAAGAATTAATTTCTAGATTAAAAAAAAGAAATCAAGATAGTAACTTCATTATTTCTAAAAGAATGAAAATGGTAAAAACTGAAATAAGTCGATTTCATAAATATGATTATATTATAATTAATGATGATTTTAATACATCTTTGTTAAATATTAAATATATAATATTGTCACAACGCTTATCTGTAGAATATCAAAAAAAACATAATGTTGATTTAATTCAAAATCTTTTAAAAAAATAATTAAACTCATTAATTTTTTTAAAATTTATGTATAAAATTTTGTAGTTATTTTTTTTAATAAATATATGATATAAAAATAGAATTTTATTCTATTAGTTTGCTTATGATTTTAATATAGATTATTTAGATAGAATTATTCAGATAATCCTATCTAGGTGATAACTATCGTATGTAACAAATATATAAGATATATATATTATATACTTAAAGTGAAATACATTTATTTTATTTATGAAATTTTATTTTTACGTATTGCTTGTTTTCTTTTGCTTTCAGTTAAATTTTTCTTTCTTAATCGAATAGAAATAGGAGTTATTTCAACTAATTCATCATCATTAATAAAAGCTAACGATTGTTCTAAAGTTAATTTTACAGGAGGTGTTAGAACAATAGCTTCATCAGATCCAGATGCTCTCATATTAGTGAGTTTTTTACCGGTTAAACAATTTACTGTTAAATCATTTGTTCTATTATGTATTCCTACGATTTGCCCTTCATATACTACATCTCCATGTTCTAAAAACAATTTTCCTCTTTCTTGTAAATTAAATAAAGCAAATGCTGTAGCTTTTCCAGTTTTATTAGAAATTAAAACTCCATTTCTTCTTTGTATTGTTTTATTTTTCTGAATTTTTTCATAATGGCTAAAAGCGGAATAAAATAATCCTGTACCACATGTTATATTCATAAATTCAGTTCTAAAACCTATTAAAGATCTACTAGAAATAATGTATTCTAATCTAACTCTGTGTGTATCATCTGAAAAAATATTTTTTAATTCTCCTTTTTTTTCTCCTATATTTTTCATAATAATACCTTGATATTTTGATTCAATATCTATAATGAGAGATTCAAATGGTTCATGCTCAACATTATTAATAAATTTAAATATTATAGTTGGACGAGATACTTCTAATTCAAACCCTTCTCTTCTCATATTTTCAATTAATATAGATAAATGTAATTCTCCTCTTCCAGAAACACAGAAAACATTAGCATCTATAGTTTCTTCTACTTGCAAAGCTACATTATACTTTATTTCTCTTCTTAAACGGGCAATAATTTGACGAGAATTAACATTTTTCCCTTCTTTTCCGCAAAAAGGAGAAGTGTTTACACAAAAAAACATTTTTACAGTAGGTTCATCAACTTTTAAAATCGGCATTGCTTGAATATTATCAGGATCACATATTGTATTAGAAATTAACAAATTATCAATTCCAGTAATAGCTATAATATCGCCTGCTTTTGCTAATTTTATCTCATTTCTTTTTAAACCTAAATATCCAAGAACTGTATTAATTTTTCCTATTCTAGTACAATTATTATTATCAATGACTACTACTTTCTGATTAGGTTTTACACTTCCTGATTGTATTTTTCCAATACCGATTGTTCCTAAGTAATTGTCATATCCTAATTGTGAAATTTGCATTTGAAAAAAAGGATTATTACTTATAGATGGTTTCGGAACATATTTTATAATTGCCTTAAATAAAGGGTTCATATTTTTTTCCATATTTAAGTAATCGGTACCAGCGACACCTAATAGAGCAGAAGTGTAAATAATTGGAAAATCTAATTGTTTATCAGAAGCTTTTAAACTTACAAACAAATCAAATATTTGATCTAATACCCAATCAGGACGCGAATTTTCTCTGTCTATTTTATTTATTACTACTATAGGATTAATATTATGTTTAAATGCTTTTTGAGTAACAAATCTTGTTTGTGGCATAGGACCATCAAGAGCATCTACAACTAATAGTACTGAATCAACCATAGATAGAACTCTTTCTACTTCACCACCAAAATCTGCATGTCCAGGAGTATCTATTATATTTATTCTATATTCTTTCCATATAATCGAAGTATTTTTAGCAAGAATAGTAATTCCTCTTTCTTTTTCTAATACATTAGAATCCATAACTCTTTCTGTAGTTTCTTCATGATCTTGAAATACACCAGATTGTTGCAATAATTTATCTAACAATGTTGTTTTTCCATGATCTACATGAGCAATAATAGCAACGTTTCTTAGTTTTTTATTCATATTTTCTCAAAATAATATAAAATTAAATTTTTTATAAACTAAATAAACTATATTATTGACAAATTTTTAAATATGAATTCATATTAATAAATTTGAAATAATCTTTTGTTTAATTTTTTTATAAAATTAATGTTTAAATACCTGTTATAAACTAATAGTGATTTAGCACTATATTTTGTGTACATATAGTACTTTGAATTCAAAAAAAAACTTATTAAATATAATATTTAATTAAAAATTTTTATAAATAAAAAATAGATACAAATTATTCTTTTTATAATAATATAAATATAATTTTATAAAAAATTTATTCTTACGTTAAAACTAATCTTTTATTTATATAATAATAGTTTGTTTTAAAAAGTAAAATTTTATTATAAATAGTTATAACATTATTTTGATAAGGACATAAACAGTGAATTATAATTATGAAAATACAAAATTTTTAACCAGTACATTAAAAGTTCCTTCTAAAAATTTAAATTCTTGGACGGAAATTGCTTTTTTTGGTTATTCAAATTCTGGAAAATCTAGTTCAATAAATGCATTAATCAACAAAAAGAATTTAGCTCGTATTGGAAAAACTCCAGGAAGTACAAAAACAATTAATTTTTTTCAAGTATCAACTAATTTAAAATTAGTAGATTTTCCTGGATATGGTTATTCAACTATTCAAAAAAAAATAAAAAATAAACTAATGTTAGAACTCACTAAGTATATTAAAACCAACAAAAATTTAAAAGGTTTAATTAATATTATGGATATTAGACATCCGTTAAAAAATTTTGATTTATTTTTTATAAAAAAAGCTTTCGAAAATAATGTTCCTGTATTAGTTCTATTAAATAAATCAGATAAAATTACATTAAATTCTCAAAAAACAAGGATAGTAAAAATAAGAGAAAAACTATCTTTAAAACATAATAACATAGATATAATTTTATTTTCTGCTTTGAAAAAAACTGGTATTGATTATTTAAAAAAAAAAATAGATTATTGGTATAAAAATTAAAAAAAGTTTCTAAAAAATTTAAAAAAATGAAAATATTTTGTTTAAATTGCAATTAGAATAAAAAATATTTATTTAATATTTAGATTAAATTATAAGTTATATTAATTTAAATCTTATTAATCGTTTTGAAATATTTTAAATACTATAAAATATACTAATTTTTGAACAAAAAATATTATTTATAAAACTGAATTCCAATTCTTTCCTATTTTTATATTAACTTTTAAAGGTACGTTTAAATTTGCACATGATTCCATAATTTTTTGTATATGCTTAGCAATATAAAAAGATTTTTCTTTTCTTATTTCAAATACTAATTCATCATGAACTTGCATTATCATTCCTGCATGTTTTGAAAAATATTGATCCAAATCATTATTAACATATATCATAGCTTTTTTTATAATGTCTGCAGCTGTACCTTGAATAGGAGCGTTTACAGCAACTCTTTCAGCAGCTTTTTGATAATTTTTATTACTAGATTGTATATTTCGAATATATAACTTTCGTTTATCTATTGTTCTTACATAACCTTTTCTTGCTGCAAAAATTTTAATTTTTTCTATATATTTATATACGCCATTATATTTTTTAAAATATAAATTAATATATTTTTCAGCAGCCACAATATCAATATCTAGTTTTTGTGCTAATCCAAAAGCACTAATACCATATATTACAGAAAAATTAATTGTTTTAGCTATTTTTCTTTGTTCAAATGTTACTGAGTTAACGTTTACATGAAATAAATCTGATGCAGTTATACTATGTATATCTTTTCCAGTATTAAAAGCATGAACTAAAGCTCTATCGTTTGATAAATGAGCTATAATTCTTAGTTCTATTTGTGAATAATCAGCACTCATGATTATAAAATTTTTTGGTGCTATAAATGCTGTTCGAATATTTTTTTCTTTTTTTTTATCAATAGGAATATTTTGTAAATTAGGATTTTTTGAAGATAGTCTTCCAGTATTTGTAATAGTTTGATAATAAGAAGTATGTATTCTTTTTGAATCTTTTCTAACCATTTTAGGAAGTTTATTTATATAAGTAGATTGCAACTTTCTTAAACTACGGTATTTTAATATAATCTTAGGAAGAGGATCATATTTAGATAATGTCAATAATACTTTTTTATTAGTAGAAAATTTTTTATTGTTTTTAACAACAAATAGTTTTTTTTTTAAGAAAATTTTTTGAATTTGTTTTGTAGATGATAAATTAAATATTATTCCAGAAAGCATATAAGCTTCTTTTTCTAATTTGATTAATTTTTTAGTTATAATTTTAGAAAATGATTTTAGTAAATTACAATCTATTAATACCCCATTTAATTCCATTTGAAAAAGTGTTTTTACTAGTGGTAAATCAATGTTATGGTACAAATTAAATATAACTTTATTTTTTTTTATCAAAGGAAATATATGTATGTGAGTTTTGAATATAAAGTAACTTTTTTTTATTATTTTTTTTATATGATTTAACGATGTAGTTTTACTAGAATAAATTTTATCTAAGTTTATTGATTCATTGGAATTTTCTAACAATTGTTCGTATTGAGAATACTTAAAAATATTATTTGTAATAAAAACACTTGTCAGATCATACGATAATTTATTATATTTAAATAAATGTAATTCCAACATTGTATCAAAATATATGTTGCATATTTTTATTTTTAAAAAAAACAAGATAAAATATTGCAGTTTTAAATTTTCTGTTATTTTTATAATTTTTGGATTTTCGAATATAATCTTTAATTTTTTAAAGACTGTGTTTATATTAAGATCACTAACAATATTTAATTTGTTATTTTTAAAAACTAAATAACAAAATTTATTTGTTTTTGTAGAAAATGTTATTCCATTAATATCAAAAACTGTTTCGTTTATATAATTTAAATCGAAAAAAAAAGAAAATTTTTTATTTTCTTTAAATTTACTTAACCACATTTCAAATTTTTTTTTATCTAAAATCATATTATTAAAATAATTTTTTTCATATTTTTCATAATTTTCTTTTTTTTTGACTATACAATTATGATTATTCGGAACGAACCATTTATTTTCTAAAAAAAATTTATGCAAATAGCTAAATTCGTAGTAATTAAAGAAATGTAATAATAATTTAATTTTTGGTTTTAATAATACCATATTTTCTATTTTGTCTTTCAAATAAACATTTAGTTTAATTGTTGTTAATTTAAGTGATAAAAAAGCAATTTTTTGGTATTTTTTTAAATTCTTTTGAATTCTTATCTTTCCTCTTAATGGTAGTTCTTGAATTTTTTTAAGATTTTTATAAATGTTTTTTATACTTTTAAATTTATTTATTAAAACTAATGCTGTTTTTTTTCCTATTCCAGAAACTCCAGGTATATTGTCTGAAACATCTCCTGTTAATGCTAAAAAATGGTTTATATATTCTGCTTTAACACCATATTTTTTTTTTATTTCTTTAGGTCCTAAAACACACTTTTTCGAGTTATCTATAATCGAAATATTTTTATTAACTAATTGAGCCATATCTTTATCATTACTACTAATAAGAACAGAAAAATTTTCTTGTTCTGCTATTTTTGATAATGTTCCGATAACGTCATCTGCTTCTACATTAGATTCAATTATTAAAGGAATACCAAGATATTCAATAACTTGATATAAAGGATTAATTTGCAGTTTTAAATTTTCAGGCATAGATAATCTATTTTTTTTATATTTTTTATACAATTTTTTACGAAAGTTTTTTCTAGAAGAATCAAAAACAATAATCATTGTATATGGATTATAATTTAAAAATAAACTTCGAATTATATTTAAGACTCCATAAATAGCTCCTGATGGCTTTCCTTTCGAATTAAAAAAAAATGGAAAAGCATAATATGCCCGATAAAGACAAGACGTTCCATCTACTAAAATTAAACTTCTTTGATGTATATTTTTCATATCAGTATTCCAATATTAAAAACATTTACAAATAAATTATTTATATATTTTATATTTACACTTATGAAATATATTAAAAATATATATAACTAATTAAGTTTTATAATACAAATTTACATTTATATTTTTACTATTAAATATAATAAATGTTATTGAACTAATTTTTTTTAATTAAGGATATTTAATTTATAAATTGTAGATTTAATTTAAAAATTAATTATTTAGAATAATAACTAGTAATTTATAAAAAATAATTTTTATTTTTTTTAAACAATACTGATTGTATTATTGTATGAATTTTTAATAAAACTATAAAATACCAAATATAAAGATATTTAACTTTAAAAAAATATATTAAATTTTTTAACTAATAATTGATTATCATGTTAAATACCAAGTATTTTTACTATAAAAGATAAAAAATATTTAATACGATCAATTTTTATATACGATATGTTTAATTTAAAAAAAATTAATTAATAAAAATGTACATCTATTAATTTTATATTATTTCTTTTTTATTTTTAATAAAAATAAAATCCAATAAAACAAAACGAATTAATTAATAAATATAATTTCTTTAACAAATAAGATGATAAAAAAATAAAATTTAAAACATTAATAGCTCTAAATGCACTTTTTTATATATAAATATATTTATATTCATATTTTTAAAATTTAATTTTAATTAGCATTTAAGATGCATATATATAATTTTACAGTATTTTTTTAGTTTTATTAACATTTACCATATCTTTTATATCTATAGGAATGATTTTTATTCTAAGAAATTTTATTCTATATATTATATAAATGGATTTAAGTAAATTTATAATATAAATATATTTTTGATAAAAAAATTTATATTTGAATTTTAAACAATACAAATTTATCCATACAATTCTTAATATTTTTTTGTATAACAACTGTTAAAATTTTTAAAATTATCAATATGGAATATTTATGCTAAATACAAATTGTTATAAACATACTCCAATAATTCAACAGTATTTATCGATAAAAAAATTATACCCCAATATGTTTTTATTTTTTCAAATAGGCGATTTTTACGAACTTTTTTACGAAGATGCAAAAATTGCAGCGTCAATATTAAAAATTGTTTTAACTAAAAAAGGTTTTTCTGCAAAAAAAATTATTCCAATGGCGGGTTTTCCGTGTCAAAAAATAAATTATTATTGTAAAAAATTACTTAAATTAGGTAAATCTATTGTAATTTGTGATCAAATTGATAATAAATTATTTAATAATGGTCTTATACTAAGAAAAATAGTACAAGTTATTACGCCTGGAACTGTAGTTAATGAAGAATTATTAAATGGAAAAAAAGATAATTTATTAGTATCTATTTTTGAAAAGAATAATTCTTTTGGATATGCTGTCTTGAATTTATGTTTAGGAAAATTAGAAATTTTAGAATTTAATAATATAAATGACTTAATGTCAGAAATAGAAAAAAATAATCCAGAGGAAATTTTGTTACCAGAAAATTTTGCTTATTTATTTTTATTTAATAAAAGAACAGGAATACAAAAAAGATCTATATTAAATTTTAATTTGACAAGATCATATCATGTACTCATATCACATTTTTTAAGTGATGAAAAGCAAAGAAACAAGCTTAAAACAAAAAAATTAGGAGTTCGAGCGGCAGGTAGTATTTTACGTTATATCAAATATATAAAAAAAAATATTCCATCTCATATTCAATATTTAAAAATAAAAAATAAAAACACTTATATATATATGAACTTTTCTACTAGAAAAAATTTAGAAATTAATGAAAACACAAATGTTTCTAATAAAAATAGTTCCTTATTATCTATAATCAATAAAACGTCTACATTAATGGGAAGTAGATTATTAAAAAGATGGGTTTTTTCCCCCATATGTAATGTAAACGAAATCGTCAATAGACAAAATAGCGTAACTATTTTATTAAAAAACCATCAGAAAATAACTTCTATTTTAGAAAGATTCCATGATTTAGAAAGAATAATAACTCGTTTATCATTAAATCAAGCTATTCCAAAAGACTTAATAAATTTAAGAAATTTATTATCGCTATTGCCAAAACTAAAAACAACTCTTTCTAAAATATTAGAAAAAAATTTAATTCGTTTAAATCATGGAATACATTTATGTAAAAGTTTAAACACACTTTTACACAATGCTATTCAACTTATACCGTCTTATTGTATCAATTATGGTAATGTTATTGCTACTGGATTTAGCAAAAAACTTGATCGATGGCGAGAAATAGCTAACGATTCCTTAAACTACTTAAAAAAAATTGAACTGAAACAAAAAAAAAAAATTGGAGCAAACTCTTTAAAAATTGGATTTAATAAAATTATTGGATATTATTTACAAGTAAATAAAAAAGATAGTCATTTAATTCCTAATAATTATTTCAGAAAGCAAACTTTAAAGCATACAGAAAGATATATGATACCTGAAATAGAAAATTATCAAGAAAAAATTTTATATGCAAAAACTATTGCTGTTAATATTGAAAAAGAAATATATTTAAATATTTTACACAAAATTACTCCATTTTTAAAAAAATTAAAAACTACCTCTTATTCTATTGCAGAATTAGATGTATTAAATAATTTTGCAAAAATAGCAATCAATTTAAATTATGTTTGTCCTACTTTAACAAAAAAATATGGTATTAACATAATTAATGGAAGACATCCAATAGTTGAGTTAGCAAGAAATAAAAGTTTTATTCCTAATTCAACTTATTTATCTTCAAAAAAAAGAATGTCAATAATTACTGGTCCTAATATGGGTGGAAAAAGTACTTATATGCGCCAAATAGCAATTATAGTGATTTTATCCTACATTGGAAGTTATGTTCCAGCCACAAAAGTATCTATAGGTCCTATTGATAAAATATTTACACGTATTGGTGCTCATGATGATCTGTATTCTGGAAAATCAACATTTATGATTGAAATGTTGGAAACAGCTCATATTTTAAACCATGCTACATCAAATAGTCTAGTGCTTATAGATGAATTAGGAAGAGGAACTTCACCTCGAGATGGATTATCTTTAGCTTGGTCTTGTGCTAAAAGTTTAGTTAAAGATATAAAATGTATGACTCTTTTTTCTACTCATTATTCTGAATTATCAGAGTTGGAAAAAAAATATAAAAGTATAAAAAATATTTATTTTGATTCTTTATTAAAAAATAATAAAATTTTTTTTAATTATGTTTTAAAAAAAGGATTTACGGAAAAAAGCCATGGTTTATCTGTAGCTTTACTTTCTGGATTTCCTAAAAAAGTTGTTTTAAATGCTAAAAAAAAGTTAAAACAGATCTATAAAGAAAAAAATTTGCCTATTATAAATGCAATTAAATTAATAAATAAAATTAACTTTAACAAAATAAAACCTTTAAAATCATTAAAAATACTTAATTTTTTAAAAAAAATTTTAATAAATTAAATAAAAAAAATTTTAACATTAAATATATTTAACTATTTTAATTTTTAATTGTTATATATATATTTTTTTTTTACTGTGTAAATCTAATTAATTATTAAATTTAAATCAAATAATACATATTTTATGCAAAATATTAATTTTTAGTAAATACTTGTTATTTTATACGAACAATTAATTATTAAATTTTAGATCTAAGTAAATAAAATGTACAAAAAGAAATAATATTTAATATAATTATTAGTAAAGTATAAAAATATTTATTAGATAAATAAGAATTCTTTATTTAAATAAATAAAATTTATATGTAACAATTTATAATTTATATTTTTATAAATTAAAATATATTTTGTATGTATAATGTATTTTAAAATTAAAAATTAATAAAGTTTTTTATATAAAAAACAATATTTTATATAAAAGTATTTAATAATAATTAACAATAATTATTATTTTTTTAATATTTGTTAAATCTAATCTTTGTTGTATTAGTAAATTCTAATACAACATGTGTAAAAAAAAATTATAGATAATATTTAATATTTTATTCATAGCAAAAATACTTGTTATTTAACAAATAATACATATACAAATATTTTTTATTAAGTTAATGTAACTTTCTTATATAAAAGAATATATAGGAGCTAATTTTTTTCCTATTCTTTCTTCAATTCTTATCAATTGATTATATTTTGCTACTCTTTCTGTTCTGCTCATAGATCCAGTTTTAATTTGTCCAGCATTAGTTCCGACAGCTAAATCTGCAATAGTAACATCTTCAGTTTCACCTGATCTATGTGAAATAATAACTTTATAATTTGCTTTTTGTGCTATTTTAATAGTTTTTAATGTTTCAGTTAATGTTCCTATTTGATTAGGTTTTATTAAAATAGCATTAGCAATATTATTTTTTATTCCTCTTTTTAATAAGTTAGAGTTAGTAACAAACAAGTCATCTCCTACTATTTGTATTTTTTTTCCCAATTTTTTAGTTTGATATTCAAAACCATTCCAATCTGACTCATGTTGTCCATCTTCTATTGAAGATATAAAGTATTTGTCGGATAATTCTTCTAAATAATCAGTAAATTCTTTATATGTAAATCTTTTTCGTTTATTATCTAAAATATATTTTTTTTCTTTAGAAGAAAATAATTCAGAAGCAGCACAATCAATAGCAATTGAAATATTTTGTCCTAAAATGTAACCGGAATTTTCTATAGATTCTTTGATTAATTGCAAAGCTTCTTCGTTATTTTTTAAATTAGGAGCATATCCTCCTTCATCTCCTACTGCAGTACTCATTCCTCTATTTTTTAAAATTCTTCCTAAAGAATGAAATATTTTTGCTCCTATTTCTATAGCTTCTTTTATATTTTTTGCTCCTATAGGACGAATCATGAATTCTTGTATATCTAAATTGTTATTTGAATGTTTTCCACCATTAATTATATTAATCATAGGAAGTGGCATAGAAAATTTATTATTTGTATTATTTATTTCGGAAATATATTGAAAAAAAGGTATTTTTTTACATTTTGATGCAGCTTTTGCTACTGCCAAAGAAACAGATAGAATACTATTTGCTCCAATATTAGATTTATCTTTAGTTCCATCAAAATTTATCATAGTTAAATCTATTTTATTTTGATCAGCACAATCATAATTTTTTAAAAGATTATTTAAATCCTTATTAATTAAATGAACAGATTTTTTTACTCCTTTTCCACAAAATCTCAAAGGATCATTATCTCTCAACTCTACAGCTTCTTGTTTTCCTTTTGAAGCTCCTGATGGACATGATGCTCTTCCAAAAATACCATTTTGTAAATAAACTTCTGTTTCAACAGTCGGGTATCCTCTTGAGTCAAGTATTTCTCTAGAAATTATTTTTCTTATTTTTGACATTACTATTTCCTATATAATAGATTTTTGTATATACAACTATATGTATATATTTTTTATAAAAATTGTAATTTAATTGAATCATTTTAACTGTATTCTTAATAAAACATTGTTTCTATATGTTAATTTGACATGAAATACTTATCTTAAAAAAAATAAAGTTAAATTTTAGCATCATTAATAATTAATATATAAATTTTTATTTTTATAATTATAAACAATCAATTGATAATTTAAATTAAAATATTATGTTTAATAAAATAAATACTATTAATAGTATTTATTAATAATAATACTTATTGTGTATATGTTTATTATATTAAAATATATAATAAAACAATAATCATTTAATAAAACAAAGATTTTTTTAATTTAATAATTATGTATATATATCTTTTAGATCAACATTATCATTAATTATATTTTATTTATTTTAATAATTATAAAAAAATTAATATTTATTCATAATTTTAAATAAATAACATAATACATGTTTATTATTTTTTTAATAATTAAAATATAAGTAATATTACTTACTATAAAATTAAACAATAAATTTTTTTTATTTTTAATTATTAAATATTGCATATAGTATAATATTTGAACAGATAATTTTTTTGTTTTAATAAAATTTTTTTTCAATTAAAAAAAAAATTAATATTCTATATTTTACTTTACAAAATATTAATCATTATATAATTTTTTTAATTTCATAAGTAAATATTATATTTTATATTTAGTTTTTTTAAATTAATTAAATTTAAAATAAACTAATTTAGTAAGTTACTATTTAATTAGTTCTATTTATATAAAATAACTCGTTTATCTTAAATAAATAGATACTATTTATAAAAATAAACAATCAATAAATTTATTATTATTTATTTTTTTTATTAATATAGGATATGTTTTTTTACATATAAAATTTAAATTATTGAATAAAAATAAAATAAATTTATTTAATTAAATTAAAAACAATTTTAAAAAATATTTAAAACAAATTTTTAATAAAAAACTTAAATTTTATTTAAATTTAATTAAATAAAATTGTTTAAATAATAAAATTAACAAAAAAAATTTTTTTAGTGTTGTTGTTTTTTTAATAATTTATTACTTTTCCTTTCCTTTAATGTAACTATTCTATTAAAAGTAATTATATGATTTTTTTTTTGTAATTTTTCTAGACTATCTTTATCAATGCAAAAATATCCTACCCTTTCAAATTGATAAAAATTTTTTTTACTATTTAAAATAATACTTTTTTCTACTATTCCTTTCTTTTGTACTAATGAATTGTTATTTATAAACGGTAAACATGTTTTTTCTAGGTCAGGTTTTTTTATTTTAAATAAAGGATAATAAATATTAAATATAGCATTTAAAACATTTTCTTTTGCAATCCAATGAATAACTCCACTAACACGATAATTTATAGGATTTTTACGAAATGTATTTTTGTCATATTTACAAATTAAACAAATAATTTTACCAAAATTATTTTTTTTAATCTTAGTAACTGTAATAACATATGCATATCTAAGTCGAATAAATATTCCATGAGATAATTTTATATTATTTTTGCTTGGTTTTTCATTAAAATCAGATCTATCTATATAGATTTCTTTTGAAAATATAGATTTTCTAGTTCCCATTTTTTTATTGTTAGGATGATTAGGGATTGTTATAATTTCTTTTTGAGAATCAGGCATATTGTATATTATTACTTTAATTGGATCTAAGATAGCCATTGCTCTAGGAGCTCTTACGTTTAAATCTGATCGAATACAAGATTCTAATAATGATAATTGAACTGAATTTTCTTGTTTAGTTACTCCAATTTTCATACAAAAATTTTTTATTGCTTCAGGAGTATATCCTCTTCGTTTTAATCCTGAAATAGTTAACAGTCTTGGATCGTCCCAATTATCTACTATTTTTTTTTCAATAATAGTTTTTAGTTTTCTCTTAGACAATACTGAATATTCTACGTTTAATTTCGAAAATTCGTATTGTTTAGGTCTATATTTAATAGATATATTATTTAGAATCCAATCATATAGTCTTCTATTATCTTGAAATTCTAAAGTACACAAAGAATGCGTAATATGTTCAATAGCATCTGATATACAATGAGCAAAATCATAAGTAGGATAAATACACCATGCATTTCTAGTTTGATGATGATTAGAAAATATTATACGGTATAAAACAGGATCCCTCATTATTATAAATGAAGATTTCATATCTATTTTAGCACGTAAACATGCATTTCCTTCAGGAAAATCACCTCTCTTCATTTTTTCAAACAATAATAAATTTTCTTCTATAGTTTGATTTCTATAAGGACTATTAATTCCTGGTTTAATTAATGTACCACGATATTTTTTTATTTCATTTTTTTTTAGTTTATCAACATAAGCTAAACCTTTGTTAATTAGTTCTATAGCATATTTATATAAATAATTAAAATAACTAGAAGTATATTTTTCAGTTCCGTCCCACATGCATCCTAACCATTTTAGATCTTTTTTAATAGCTTTTACGTAAGATATCTTTTCTTTTATTGGATTAGTATCATCAAATCTTAAATAAAAATATCCATTAAATTTTTTCGCTAAATAAAAATTTAAATATATAGATTTAGCATGACCAATATGTAAATACCCGTTGGGTTCAGGTGGGAATCGTGTTCGTAGTTTTCTATATACTTGATTTTTTAGATCTTTATTAATTATTTTTTCAATAAAATGATTGCCGTATGTATTTAACATATTTTTCCTTAAAAACAATAAATTATAAATTCATTATAATTTATAACCAATGTTAAATAAAATAAAGTAATAGTTCTATTTTTAAATTTAAAATGTTTTTTATTCCTTTATTAATTTATTATATGATATAATAACATTAATATACTATATATTTTGTTTTTTATTAAATAAGTTTAAATAGCTACGTAGCTCAATAGGTTAGAGCACAGCACTCATAACGCTGAGGTAATGGGTTCAAATCCCATCGTAGCTACTATGAAATAGTAATCCTAAACATTATTATATATATATTTATTATATTACCAATAAGCGGAAGTGGCGAAATTGGTAGACGCACCAGATTTAGGTTCTGGCACTGAAAAGTATGCGAGTTCAAGTCTCGCCTTCCGTATGTAATGATAAATTAATTTTTAAATAGTTTATATTTATAATTTTTAAAATGGGGTATAGCCAAGTGGTAAGGCACCGGTTTTTGATATCGGCATCCCTGGTTCAAATCCAGGTACCCCAGAACTACTAAATAATTATTCTTTTGTACAAGTAATAATAATTGCTTGTTATAAGACAAAATGATTGGGGTATAGCCAAGTGGT
Organism: Buchnera aphidicola (Anoecia oenotherae); assembly: GCF_005080765.1. Taxonomy (NCBI): domain Bacteria; kingdom Pseudomonadati; phylum Pseudomonadota; class Gammaproteobacteria; order Enterobacterales; family Erwiniaceae; genus Buchnera; species Buchnera aphidicola. The sequence goes on along the minus strand of NZ_CP033012.1, from coordinate 388,340 downwards.
AAGGCACCGGTTTTTGATATCGGCATCCCTGGTTCAAATCCAGGTACCCCAGAACATTCTTATTAAAAGATAAAAATATTATATTTGTTAAATAACACATCTATTTTAAACATTAAAAATAGGAGCAAGAAATTTGTATCAAGAAAAGTATAAATATTCAGCTTCATTATTTTCTATCAATTATATAAAAAAAAATTCAATAATAGGGATAGGAACAGGAAGCACTGTACTACATTTTATTAAACACTTAAGAAAATTAAAATATTTTATTAAAGGCGTTGTATCAAGTTCTTTGAAATCTTTAAATATTTTAAAAAAATATAAATTTTGTATTTTAAACTGTAATAACGTTAAAAAAATAGATTTATATATTGATAGTGCAGATGAAATTGATAATAATTTTATGATGATCAAAGGAGGAGGAGGTGCCCTAACAGGAGAAAAAATTCTTGCTTCAAAATCTAAAAAATTTATTTGTATTGTTGATGAAAGTAAAATAGTAAAAAAATTAGGAAAATTTCCAATTCCTATAGAAGTCATTCCTATGAGTATTTCCTATATTAAAGAAAAATTGATTAATTTAGGTGCTTTTCCAATACTTAGAAAAAATTTTACTACAGATTATGGGAACAAAATAATTGACGTGTATAATCTTAAAATTAATAATATTCTAAAACTGGAAAAAGAATTAAATGCATATCCAGGAATTGTTACTGTAGGATTGTTTGCAAAACAATCAGCAGATATTTGTATTACTTCTGGAAAATTAGGAATTAAAATATTAAAAAAAAATGATAAAAATAGTTAATTAGTTCGATATAAATATATTGACATATATATTTCATATATATAACTTAGAATTTTTCGTTTAGTTTTTATAAAATTGTTTAAAAATCACCAAATTTTAGTTGTAGACAAGAAATAGAAGAAATTACCGCCGTTTCCATTCTTAAAGTTCTAGGACCTAAAGATAAATTAATAAATCCGCTGTTTAATAAACGTATTCTATCTTTTTCAGAAAACCCGTATTCTGATCCTATCAAAAATTTAATCTTGTTTATATTTTTATCTAAATTTTTAATAGTATAGTTTCCATTTTTTTCAAAAAAAATTTTTTTTTCTTTTTGATCCTCTTTTATCCATTGTTTTAAAAATTGCGGTTCATTTATTTCTGGAATAATATTTCTTTCACATTGTTGACAAGCTGAAATAACGATTTCTTTCCAATGTTTCATTTTTTTAGATAGATACTCTTTATTCAAAATATTTTTTAATAAATTATTGAAAATAGGAGTGATTTTAGAAATTCCTAGTTCTACTGATTTTTGAATGATCATATCCATATTTTTATTTTTTGAAATTATTTGTCCTAAATGTAAATATAATTTCGATTCATTGTTTTCATTAATACTATTAATAATTTTTAAAATAATTAAATCTTTAGAAATAAATTGAATTATTGTTAAAAATATATAGTTATTATTATTAAATAATTTTATATAATCATTTTTTTTTTTTTAATACATTTTTAATATAATGAACTATTTTTTTTTCATACAAAACTACTGTATCATTTATAAAAAGTTCTTTTGATCGATATATTCTTGGAATTCTCATAAAAATAATTTTAGTTTTAAACTTTCATTTAAATAAAATAATTTCTAATACATAAATTAGATCAAAAATCACAAAAATTTTACCGTTTAATTAAAAAAACAAATTTATTGTAACACATAAATCTAGTTTTTCTTAGAAAAAATGTTTAATATTATAGATAGGGTAATTTTATAAAATTTGTACTAAAAAATAAAAAATAAGTGTATTAAATATAGTTAACTACATAATATTTATGTAAATAAAAAAATGTTATATAAAAAATACAAGCTATATTTTTATATAAATTAATATATATATTACATCCGGAAGGATTCGAACCTCCGACCTCTCGGTTCGTAGCCGAGTGCTCTATCCATCTAAGCTACGGATGCTTTTCGGTGAGAGAGGGATTCGAACCCTCGATACAGATTTATCTATATATTCCCTTAGCAGGGGAACGCCTTCAGCCTCTCGGCCATCTCACCAACATCTCATGCTTATTTAATATTAATATTCTTAATATATTACTTTTTTGTTCAATAAGTCAATAATTTTTTATAAAAACTATTTTTATATATGTTTTGTAAACAACATATATATTAATTAATTATTAATAAATACATTAAATTCATACTTTATTTTTTCAATATTTAGAAAAAGTATTTGTATTACTGTTAATAATACATAATATTCTCATATTAATTAAATATTAAACTTGTTTTTTTTCAGCTTGAATACGTTCGTATATCTCTTCTCTATGTATAGAAACTTTTTTGGGAGCATTTACTCCAATTCGAACCTGATTTCCTTTTACACCTAATACAGTCACTGTTATTTCATCACCAATAATTAATGTTTCACCTACTCGTCGAGTTAAAATTAACATTCCCTACTCCTTGAAACGTTTCAGACTATAATATACTGCCATTTCCAATTTAAAATACTCATTTTTAACATAAATCAAAACATTTTTATATACAAATTTATTGTAAAAAATCTGAGATTATTTAAAATTTTTTTTATTATATCAAATAGAACTTAAACATGATATTTATTTTAAATGTAATTACTTTTTTAAAGAATAAAATTTATGTATATTTGCAATAATATAGTCTTTTATTTTTTTTAAAAAAATAGAAGAACTTTTAACATTACTTCCAGAACCTGATGCTGATTCTTTCTTCCCCCCTCCTTTTCCATTTATATCTATAGCTATTTTATTTATTATATCAACTGCACTAACTATACAAATAACATTTTTTGTTATTTTTGCATGAAAATACAATTTTTTATCTACACTATAAAAAATAACTATTATACCTCTATTAAATAATTGATATACCATAGATATTATTTTTTTTATCATTTTATGATCGCTGATATGTATACATTCTACAATAACTTTATTATTATTTATAACAAAAGCATTTTTTATTAATTGTTTACTTATCTTTTTTATTTTTTTATTTATATTTTCTTCATGAATTTTTTCTAATTTAATATTATTTTTAATTAATTGAATGATTTTTTTTTCTATATTATGAATATTAGTTTTTAAAAATCCTGCAACTTGATTTAAAATATCATTTTTTGCTTGTATATCTAAAATTGCTTGATTACCAGTAACAGCTTCTATTCTAGATATTCCAGAACCTACATTTGATACATTGGTTATCTTAAAAAAACCTATTTCTCCTGTATAGTTTACATGTGTTCCACCACATAATTCTTTAGAAAAATTTCCTATGGATAATACTCTAACATTAGTTTTATATTTTAAATTAGGTAATAATATTACATTATCTTTATTTATATTAGTAAATTTTACAATTTTAGTTTTGATACAAATATTTTCTCGAATTTTTTCATTTATTAATCTTTCCAAAATAGAAATTTTTTTTAAATCTAATATTTCAATATTGACAAAATCAAATCTTAAATATTTTTCTTGTACTAAAGAACCTTTTTGTTCAACATGTTTCCCAATAACCAACCGTAACGATGCGTGTAATAAATGGGTAGAAGTATGATTACATTGGATAGAATACCTCTTTTTTTTATCTACTTCTGCATTAACCATATCATTTACAGCAAATGATCCTTCAATAACTTCTCCAATATGTCCTATGGCTCTTCCATATTTTTTAGTATCTTTTACTAAGAAAATGTTTTTTTTAAAAAAAATTTTTCCTGAATCTCCTATTTGTCCTCCTGATTCAGGATAAAATGTAGTTTTATCTAAAATAATTATTCCTTTTTCTCCTAATGTTATTTTTTTTTTTAATTTTTTATTTACAAAAATCTCTTTTATTTCAGATTTAATTTTAGTATTTACATATCCTTGAAATAAAGATGAAATTTTTGATTGTAATTTTAAATTATTTAATTGAAAAAAATTGTTATTTTTTCTTGCTCTATTTTTTTGTTGATCCATCAGATTATTGAATTTAATTAAATCAATTTTAAAATTGTTTTCTTTACAAATATCTTCAACTAAATCAATTGGAAAACCATAGGTATCATACATAGAGAATAAGGATTCTCCATCTAAAGTATTATTTTTTATACGATTAAATTTTTGTTTTAATAATAATAATCCTTTTTCCAAAACGTAAGAAAATTGCTGTTCTTCTTTTTTAATCACTTTTATAATAAAATCTTTTTTTTCTGATAATAAAACATTATTTTCTTTTGTTTTTTCAATAAAAAAAGAGGCTAATTTATAAAAGAACAAATCTTTTATTCCTATTTTATTCCCATGTCTTATAGCTCTTCGTAAAATTCGTCTTAATACATAACCTTGTCTTTCATTAGACGGAACAATTCCATTGGAAATAATAAATACAGAAGATCTTACATGATCAGCTATAATTCTTATAGAAGAATTGTTAAAACTATTTATTTTAGATATGTCTAGAATTTTTCTTATTAAAAATAAAAATAAATCAGTTTCATATGCTGAATCAACTTTTTGAATAACAGAAACAATTCTTTCCAATCCCATCCCTGTATCTATTAATACTTTAGGTAAAGGAATTAAATTATTTTTATTGATTCTATTAAACTGTATAAAAACTAAGTTCCAAATTTCAATAAATCTATCTCCTGTGCTATAATCTCCTCCTGGAGGAAAACCCTGTAAATGACTTCCTTTATCAAAGAAAATTTCAGTTGAAGGACCACAAGGACCTGTAGAACTCATTTGCCAAAAATTATCAGATTCATATTTTTTATTTTTTTTATCGCTTATTTGTATTAATTTATTTGATGGAATATTAATTTTTTTTTTCCAAATATTATAAGTTTGTTGATCTCCAGCATAAGTAGTAATCCAAAGTTTGTCTTTAGGCAAATTAAAATAATTAGGACTAGTTAACAGTTCCCAGGCATAAGAAATTGCTTCTTCTTTAAAATATCCATTAAAACTAAAGTTTCCTAACATTTCAAAAAATGTATGGTGTCTAGAGTTAAATCCAACATTATTTAAATCGTTATGTTTACCTCCAGTTCTTAAACACTGTTGTACAGTAGTAATTTTAGAATATTGAGATTTTTTTTTCCCTAAAAATATATCTTTAAACTGATTCATACCTGCATTAGTAAATAGTAAAGAAGAATCATTATTAGAAATTAATGGACTTCCAGGAAAAATATGATGGTTTTTTTTTAAAAAAAAATTTAAAAACATGTTACGTATAGTATCAGAACTTATACTCATATAACTCCTATTGCAAATTTTACATATTTAACATTAAGTATTATTTAATATCTAGTTAAACTTTAAAGTATAGTTTTTTGATTAAAAATCATGTTTTACAACATTTTAATATTACATAATTTTTAATTAAAAAAATAAAATTAAAGTTTAATTGTAACTGTATATATATGCTATATTTTTTTTTATTTTAATAATGTGCAAATTTTTATATATGTAAAATGGTTTATATGTATAAAAAATTTTCATTTAAATATTTTTATATAATTAAAATTAAATATAATATATTCATATTATAATCACAATTTAAATTCTATAAAAATAGAGATTAAATTTTATTTAAAGGAAATAATGAAAAATTCTATTCGTCGAATATTTACTGTCTTTTCTTTACCGAACAAACATGCAAGACTAGATAAAGTTTTATCAATGAATTTTCCGGAGTATTCTCGTTCATATTTTAAAAAATGCATTTTAACCGAAAAAGTTAGTGTTAATGGTCTAATTAATACTAAACCTAAAAAAAAATTTTTTTAAAAGATACAATTACAACCATTATTGAATTAACTAAAAATGATATAATTGAACCTGAAAATCTAAATTTATCAGTTGTTTACGAAGACGAATACCTATTGATTATAAATAAAACAAAAGGAATGGTTGTATACCCTGGTCCTGGACATCCAAATAAAACATTAGCTAACGGTTTGATATATAGAAATCGTAACTTATTAAAAGTTCCAAGAGTAGGTATTGTTCATCGATTAGATAAAGATACAACAGGATTGATAATAATTGCAAAAACTATACTTGTATACTATAAATTAGTTAATTTGTTAAAATTAAGAAAAATTACTAGAATTTATGAAACAATTGTATTTGGAAAACCACCAAAAATAGGAATTATAAATGCACCTATTTCAAGACATAGTATCCAAAGAAAATTAATGTCGGTTAATATAAAAGGAAAAGATGCCACTACACGGTTTACTGTTATTCAACAGTTTTTTAATTGTTCTCATTTAAAAGTAGAATTAGAAACAGGAAGAACTCATCAAATTCGAGTTCATATGCTACACATACAACATCCTGTTTTAGGAGATAAAATATATTTTTTAAAAAAAAGTAAAAAAGTTTCTAGAGAAATTTTTGCTATTTTTTGTAATTATTCATCTAGACCTCTGTTGCATGCTAAAATAATTCAATTTTATCATCCTATAACAAACATATTTATGTCATATACCGCTAATATTCCTCAAGATATGCAATTAATTATCGACTATTTAAAAAAAAAATTTAGTTGTAAATAGTAAAAGTCGCATTAACCTTAAATAAGGTAAAGTAACGATAATATTTTTAAATCCGTTACTATTGTATTAGTTACAAACTAATTTATTTATTTTTTCACATTTCATATTGTGTTTATAAAATTTGTTTTAATTGTTATTTAACTTGCAATTTTTTAGGTATACTTCTTAATGCCCAAACATATCCATCAAAACCAAAGCCACAAATTATTCCAGATGATATATCAGAAAACCAAGAATGAGATCTAAAACTTTCACGGGAATATATATTAGAAATATGAACTTCAATGAATGGAATATTTACAGATAAAATTGCATCTCTTAAAGCAATACTAGTATGAGTAAAAGCAGCAGGATTAAAAATCATGAAATTAATTTTATTTAAACCTAAATGAATTTTTTCAATTAAACAATGTTCTGCATTAGATTGAAATATATCTAAACTTATATTTAATAACTCAGCTTCTTCATATAATTTTTTTGACAAATCAGATAACGTATTATTTCCATAGATTTTAGTTTCTCTTTTTCCTAACAGATTTAAATTTGGTCCATTTAATATTAAAACATTAATTTTTTTCATTATGATTATACTTTATACGTTTTTAAAGTTAACAAATTGTTCTATACAATAAAATGTAATTTAACCATTTTAAATTTATTGTAACTTAATGATACATTGTAAAACTTGTAAAGTAAACGTAGATTTATTTGATAACTATTTTATTAAAAATAATTCATATACTTTATTGATTTAAAATTATTTTATATAAAAAGTATTAGGACTCTATTATTTATTAATAACAAATTTTTTTAAAAATATTGAAGTTAAATACTTTATGAACAAATATTAATCTATTTAATATATTAAAAAAAAAACTATTTTTTTTTATAAACAATGTATTAAATTTTTAACAGAAGTGGAAATAATATTATGCACAGTTCAGTAATTAACAATTTATTAATCTCAAATAAAATAACTCAAGAAGATATATTTAATATATTATCTGATTTATTAAAGAAAAATATAGATTATGCTGATATTTATATTCAATCTATTTTTAACGAATCTTGGATTTTAGAAAATAATATAGTAAAAGAAGGATATAACGATATAGATCAGGGATTAGGAGTTAGAACTATTTTTGGAGAATCTACAGGATTTGCTTACTCTAATTCTATTAGTTTAAAATCTTTATTACAAAGTTCTAAACTATCGTCTAAAATAGCAACAAATTTTAAAAAATCTGTATTACATCCTTTTTGTAGTGTTAAAAAAAAACAAATTTTCAGTACAATAAACCCTTTAAATTCTTTAACAACAAAAGATAAATTGGATATTCTACTTCGCGTAAATTCTACAGCTCGTGGATATAATTCAAAAGTTATAGAAGTAAATGCATGTTTATCTTCAACCTATGAAGAAATTTTAATTGCTTCAACAGATGGAAATTTAGCAACTGATATAAGACCTTTAGTGCATTTATCTATTGTTGTTTTAGTAGAAAATAATGGAAAAATAGAATCAGGAAGTAGTGGAGGTGGAAGAAGAACTGGATATCAATTTTTCTTATCCTCTAAAATTGGAGAAAATTATATTGATTATTTATCTAAAGAAGCTGTTCGAATAGCATTAATAAATCTTTTTGCAAAAGAAACACCTTCTGGATCTTTTCCTGTAGTTCTAGGTTCAGGTTGGCCAGGTATCTTATTGCATGAAGCTATTGGACATGGATTAGAAAGTGATTTTAATAGAAAAAAAACTTCAATTTTTAGTAATAAAATTGGATCACAAGTAACATCTAAATTATGTACAATTATTGATGACGGAACTCTTTTAAATAAAAGAGGATCTTTAAACATTGATGATGAAGGAGTTTTAAGTCAAAAAACTATTTTAATAAAAGAAGGTATACTTATAAATTATATGTATGATAAATTTAACGCTAGATTAATGAATACAAAATCGACAGGAAATGGACGTCGCCAATCATATAAAAATTTACCAATGCCTAGAATGACTAATACTTATATGCTATCTGGCTTTTCTAGTAGAAAAAATATTATTGAAAGTGTAGATAATGGATTATATGCTGTAAACTTTTCAGACGGACAAGTTGATATTACATCTGGAAATTTTGTTTTTTCTACATCAGAAGCGTATGTTATTAAAAAAGGAAAAATTAGTTATCCTGTAAAAAAAGCTATGCTGATAGGATCAGGAATAGATGTTATGAATAACATTTCTATGATAGGAAATGATTTCAACATGGATGAAGGTATTGGGACTTGCATGAAAGAAGGGCAGAGTCTTCCTGTTGGAGTAGGACAACCTACTTTAAAGATAGATCAAATAACTGTTGGGGGAACCGTAAAATAAAATATAAAAATTTTTATTAGACACATATTTTATGTTCGTATATATTTACTATGTTTGTAAATCGTATTATTAAACAATAATCATGCAGAACAAATAATAGAACTGCATGATTCTATTATAGTAAATATATATGTAAATTTTAAATATTATTTAATTTAAACGTTCTTTTATACGAGCAGATTTTCCTGTTCTATTTCTTAAATAATATAATTTAGCTTTTCTTACTAATCCTTTTCTTTTTATCATAAAACTATGAATATTTGGAGAATGTACTAAAAAAACACGTTCTACTCCTTCTCCATTAGATATTTTTCTAATTGTACAAGTAGAATTTAGTCCACGGTTTTTTTTAGCAATAACAACTCCTTCAAAAGATTGTAGTCTTTTTTTTGTACCTTCTATAATCCATATATTGATTTCTAATGTGTCTCCTGGTCTAAACATAGGAATAATTTTTTTATTAATTTCCTTTTTTTCTAATTCTTTAATAATATTACTCATATTTTGTAACCTTTAAAAACATAAGTTGCAGTAATTTATTTTAAAAACTGTTTTTTATATAGTTTTTTTTTTAATAATAAAAGAATATTTTGTTCTTTAATTGAAAGATTTTTTTTTAATAATAATTCTGGTTTTTTTAATAATGTTTCTCTCAAAGACGCTTCTAATTTCCATTCTTTTATATTCTTATGATGTCCTGATAATAATATTTTAGGAACAGACATATTGAAAATAGTTTTTGGTTTTGTATATTGAGGTTGTTCTAATAGTATATTAGAAAAAGAATCAGAATTAATAGAATTAATATTTCCTACAACTCCTGGAATTAATCGAGAAATAACGTCTATTATAACCATAGCAGCTAATTCTCCTCCACTTAAGATATAGTTTCCAATGGATAATTCTTCATCTATATCTGTTTTTAAAATTCTTTCGTCAATTCCTTGGTATCTACCGCAGACTAGTGTTATGCATGAATGTTTTATTAAACTAAAAGCTTTTTTTTTGTTTAATTCAGGACCTTTAGGACTTAAATAAATTACTCTAGTTTTATTATTAGATTTTTTTTTAGAAGCATTAATTGCGGATTTTAATGGTTGAAACATCATAACCATTCCAGGTCCACCACCATACGGTTTGCTATCAACTCTTTTTCTTTTATTTTTAGAAAAATGTCTAGGATTAAAATAATTTATTTTTAAAAATTTTTTTTTTATAGCTCTTCCTAAAATTCCATATTTACTTATAGATGAAAACATTTCTGGAAAAATACTAATGATATTAATTTGCATATAATTTATAATTATTATTATTAAATATAATTAGTTTTTTATAGACTTAAATTATAGTCTACAATAATATTTTTATTTATTAAATCTATTTTTTTTATAATTTTTATTTCTATAAAAGGAATTAAAGTTATTACTTTACTTTTTTTAAAATATTTATTTTTTACAACTAATAAATCATAAAAAGTATTATCGATCAAATCAATAACTTTTCCAATATATATATTTTGTATTGAAAAAACATGACAATTAATTACATCTTTCCAATATAGTTCATTATTTGATAAATTAGGTAATGTACTTTCATTTATAACAATATTTTCATTAGTAAATATAGAAATACTATTTCTATCATTAATTTTATCAACAGAACAGATATAACGTTGTTTATGTTTTTTCCATTTCACATTAATAATTTTTTTTCCCTTTATAAACCAAGGAAAATAACTAAAAATATTTTCTTTTTTTTCTGTAAAAGAAATTAAATATATCCAACCAAGTATTCCATATGGTTTTCCTACTTTTCCAACTATAATAGTTTCGTTGCTTGTTTTAAAATATTTATTTTTAACGATTATCATTATTTAATTAATTGTTTCTGTTATGTATCTATTGAATTAAATTTCGAAATTAAGTTTCTAGTTCTATCTGATGGTTTAGCACCTTTATTTATCCAATATTGAAAACGATCTATGTTAATGTTAAATTTTTTTTCTTTTACTAATGAAAAAGGATTAAAAAATCCAATACGTTCAATAAATCTTTTTTTTACTGAAAATCGACTATCTGATACTACTATTTTATAAAAAGGAAAATTTTTTCTTCCATGTCTAGCTAATCTAATTACTACCATATTATCAACCTCTATTTAAATTCAATTAAATAACTATTTATTTATATAAAACTGTTTTTTATTTATTAATGTAAATATACATTTATATTTATTTAAAATAATTTATTAGGAAAAAAATTGCTAATATTTTTGATCATATTAGATATCCCATTTTTTTTTACTGATTTAACTAACCTCTTAATGTTTTCAAACTGTTTTAGCATGCTATTTATATCTTGTACTTTAAATCCAGATCCTAAAGCAATTCTTCTTTTTCTAGATCCTTTAATAATATTCGGGAACATTCTTTCTTTTTTTGTCATAGAATTTATTATAGATATAAATTTTTTCAATAATTTATCATTTATGCGCGATTTAACATCGTTTGGAATTATTTTATTATTTGGCAATCTTTCTAATATATTTTCAATACTTCCTATTTTGTTCATTTGTTTTAATTGAATTAAAAAATCATATAAATTAAATTCTGTTTTGTTATAAAAAGTATTTTTTATTTTTTTTATACTAGAACGATCAATTTTATTTTCAATTTCCTGTATTACTGATAAAACATTTTCCATTCCTAGTATTCTTTCAGCAATTTTTTTAGGTTCAAAATATTTAATATCATATATTTTTTCTCCATTTCCTACAAGTTTGATTATTTTTCCTGTACTATATTTTATAGATAAAGCTATACCTCCACGAGCGTCACCATCTATCTTTGTTAAAATAATACCAGATATAGGTATATATGTATTAAAATGTTCAATCATATTAATTGCATCCTGTCCTACCATTGCATCTATTACTAATAAAATTTCTATAGGATTAACTTTATTACTTATAGATTGAATTAAATTCATCATGTGTATATTTGAATACATTATACCTACTGTATCTATTATTAAAACATCATAAAAATTAGTTTTTGCATATTTTAATGCTTCTTTAGCAATTAAAACACTATCTGTTTTTTTATGACAAGGAAAAAAATCTACTAAAGCTTGTTTAGATAACATTTCAAGTTGTTCAATAGCTGCTGGACGATAAATATCAGTTGATACTACTAATACTTTTTTTTTCTTTTCTTTCTTTATAAATAACGCTAATTTTCCAACAGTAGTGGTTTTACCCATTCCTTGCGCACCTACTAATAAAAAAACAGCTGGAGGTTCTGTAGACATATTTAAAATATGGTCATTTTTTTTAATTGAACCCATAGTATATATTAGCTGTTTTTTAACTATTTTAATAAATTCTTGACCTGGAGTAAAACTATTATTAAATGTTTTTCCAATAGAATCATTTTTTACATCTAAAATAAATTTTTTAACTACTTTTAATGCTACATCTGCTTCTAATAAAGCCGTTCTAATATTACGTAGAGTACTTTGTATATTAGATTCTGTAATTTTACCTTTATTTGATATATTAAATATAGATTTTGAAATTCTTTTAGTTAGGTTATAAAACATATTTTTTTCTCGTACGTATAAAATTAATATTTATTTAATTTATTAAAAATAAAAATTATATTTTGTTATTTACTAATATAAACAATTATTAAATAAAAAAAAATAAAAACTTTTTGACTTTAATTGTAATAATAAGTTGAATAATGTTAATGTTATTTAATATATAATTATTGAATTTTTTAAATACAATTTAACATTTTTTTGAATTAAATATTTAATTTAATTATTAATTCGATAATAATAATTATAAATTTTGTAAAAAAACGATTGTTAACAATCTTACATTTTATTTTTTTTTATTATCTTTAAATAAAATAAAAAATTTATAAAAAAGTCAATTTCTTAAATATTTTTAATAACATTCATACTACTTTTATAATATATATTTAATGTTAGTATCTTACTAAATTTAAAACTTTTAAATATATATACATATATGTTTATATATAAAATTATTTATCTATTTTTATATTATTTTATATGGATAACATCCTAATATTTTTAAATACTTAGTTATTTTTACAAGTTTATAAAGAACTGCTAATTTTTTTTCATTTGAAAAATTATTTGCAATATCCATATGAAATATTGATTTAACATTGTTTAATGAATGATTAAGCAATTTTATTTTTTTTATATAAATATTTACTTTTTTTAGTGAAGAAATAATGTTATTAACAATATTATTTTTTTCATTAATACTAAAAAGTATGGTAGTTTTGCAATTTTCTTTATTGATAGGTAATATATTTTTTTTAGATAAAATAAAGAATCTGGTCATATTTAACATATTATTAGATAAATTTTTCTTTAGTTTATATAAATTATAAAGATCAACCCCAATTTCATTTCCTATAACAGCACAATTTTTATTATTTTTCATAGAAACTATTTTCATTGCTTCAGAAGTACTATTTGCAAATTTAATTTTCCATTGTGGAAACTGAGAAAGAAATACACTGCATTGTTTAAAAACTTCTTCATGACTATAAATAGTATTTATGTCTTGAATAAACATCTTTTTAATTGTTAATAGACAGTGGTTAATAGGAATTTCTATTTCTCCTATAATATTCAAGTTAGTAGTTAAGAGTAATTTATAATTTTGTAAAATAGGACCGGAACAAGTGTTTCTAATAGGTAAAATACAATAATCAGATTTATTGTCTTCTACACTCAAAACTAATTTTTCAAAAGAAGAACATGGAAAATATTCAATATTTTTTATTTTTTCTTTAAAAAATAGAGAAGAAGCAATATAAGAATAAGAACCTTTAGGACCGAGAAAAGAAATTTTTTTTGAAATACTTTCTTTATTTGAATAATTTTTATCGAATAAATATCTTTGAACACGAATTGATTCTTTAATAATAACTTGAAATAAATATATTATAAAATTTTTATTAAGATTATTTTTTTTTCCTATTTTTACTAAAGTTTTTAACATTTTTATTTCTCTTTCTTTATCTTTTATTTTTCTTTTATAATTTATTTTAACTTTAATGATTTTTTTTGTTAATAATTGTCTTTTTGACAGTAAAAGTATTATTTTTTTATCAATATTATTAATGTTTTTTCTTAGTTCTAATAAAGGATCTAAAAAAGTCATAATTTTTTCCTATACAAACGTTTTTTGAAACTAATTTATAGTTATTTTTTTAAAATTTATACTTATAATAAGTGTATATACATTTTATATAGAAAAAGATTTATGTATATATATTATTTTAATTAATTATTTTTAAAATTTAAAAAAATATTTATATCTTAATTGTTCATACAATAATAAATATACAAGAAAACCAAAACTAAAAACAGTTTGCATTTTTACAATTTTATTATCAATAACAAAATTATTATTTTATTTTCTATGTTTAAAATAATTTAATTAAACTTTAAATATTAAAGTGCTTTACTTTAAATTTTAAAATTAATAAAACTCAAATATAAAATAAAACTATATTTAATTTTTTAAAATTATTAAATTTAAATTATAAATTTATATGTTAGGATTGAATATCAATGATATTTAGATTTATACAAAATATTTAAAAAAAACTATATAAGAAAATTTTATAATAAAAATACCCTTATATTTATAAAAAAATTTGTTTGACTAAATAAATTTTTAAATTTTTACTAAAATCGTATTAGGTTAAACTTACATGAAAACATTTATTGCCAAACCAAATAATTTTCTACAATCTTGGTATTACATAGATGCAAATAATAAAATCTTAGGAAGATTAGCTACACAAATTTCTATCTTACTAAGGGGAAAACATAAAGAACAATATACTCCAAATATAGACACAGGAGATTATTTAATTATTTTAAATGCAGAAAAAATAAGAGTAACTGGAAAAAAAAATAACAATAAAATTTACTATCATCATACTGGATATATAGGTGGAATAAAAAAAATTACATTTAAAGAACTTATTAAAAAAGATGCAAAAAAAATACTACATAATGCTGTTAAAGGAATGATGCCTAAAGGACAATTAGGAAAATCTATGTTAAAAAAGCTAAAAATATATATAGGAAATAAACATTTACATGTTGCTCAAAACCCACAATATTTAAAAATTTAATTAGGACATATCTATGAAAATGCCATATAAATATGGAACTGGAAGAAGAAAAAGTTCTTCTGCACGTGTTTTTTTAAAAAAAGGAACAGGAAAAATTATAGTTAATAAGAAATCTTTAGAAAAGTATTTTTCTAGAAAAACTTCTTCAATGATAATTTTACAACCTTTAGAACTCATTAATATGAAAGAGAAATTTGATCTATATATAACAGTGAAAGGAGGTGGAATATCTAGTCAAGCTGGAGCTATTAAACAAGGAATAACAAGAGCTTTAATAGATTATGATAATTTTTTTAGACCTACACTTCGAAAATCAGGATTCGTAACTAGAGATTCTAGGGAAGTAGAAAGAAAAAAAGTAGGATTACGTAAAGCAAGACGACGCCCTCAATTTTCTAAACGTTAGATAAAAGATCGTCATTTAATTATGTTTTTTACATATATTTAACCCGGTTTAATTAAATGAGCGATCCGGGTTATTTTACTTATAGTAACTTTACTATCAAAAATACATATCTATGTACATGATAAAAATTAATATTTCTTATTATTATCTCTAGAAAAGTATATATGTACCTTTATTATGAAATATAAATAAAAATTTTTATTTGTAAAAGAAAGTAGATATGTCATTACATAATTTTTCTAATCCAAAAGAGTTAGCTGATGAAATAAGATAATAATTTTTTATTTGAGGAAAGCACTGCAAAATAGTTTTTACTAATTTATTTAATTTTTTTTGACTTACTAAATCAATCTTAGTAAAAACAGTCCAAATATGTTTTTTTAATAAAATTTTTTTCTTATAGTTATTTAATTCGTTTATAATTATTTGAATATTATTGCAAACATTTGAACTATCATATGGATTAATATCTATTAAATGTAATAAAAGAGTACATCGTTCCAAATGTTTTAAAAAGTTTATTCCTAAACCAACTCCGTTAGAAGAACCAGAAATTAAACCAGGTATATCGGCAATAATAATTTTTTTATCTTTTATTCTATTAATTACTCCTAATGTAGGATATATGGTAGTAAATGGATGAGAAGAAATTTTAGGTTTAGCTTTTGTTATAGTATTTACTAACGTTGATTTTCCTGCATTAGGTAAACCTAATGTACCTACATTAGCTATTAATAATAATTCTAAAATTAAATCCTTGTTTTCTCCTATAGAACCTAAAGTCCTTTTATAAGGAACTCTTCTAGTAGGAGATTTAAATCGAGTATTTCCTAATCCATGCCATCCTCCTTTAGCTAATAATAATTTTTGTCCCATGATAGTCACATCAAACAATATATTTTTTGAATCAAAATCTATAACTCTAGTTCCTAATGGAACGAAAATAGTTATATCTTTTCCTTTTCTTCCAGATGAATTATTTGATTTTCCAGATTCACCATTACCTGCTAAAAATATTTTTTTAAATCTATAATCTACTAAAGTATTAATGTTTTCATCACCTTGAATCCAAACATTTCCTCCATCTCCTCCATTCCCTCCATCTGGACCTCCTTTAGGAGTATATTTTTCCCGTCTAAAATGAATACATCCATTTCCTCCATTTCCAGCAATAACTTTAATGAATACTTTATCTACAAATTTCATTTTAGAAAAGTCCTAATTGTAGGTATACTAAATCTAAAATAAATACATTGTAAAAATTGAAAATATATATTATATATTTAATATACTAAAAATATGTTTTGTTTACGTTTTATTTTCTATAATATAAACATAATTTCTATTTTTTATACCTTTTTTTTTAAATTTTACTAATCCGTTAACTAAAGCATATAAAGTATGGTCTTTTCCACATCCTATATTTTTACCAGGATGAAATTTTGTTCCACGTTGACGAACAATAATACTTCCAGATGTAACAGTTTCTCCTCCAAAACGTTTAATTCCTAATCTTTTAGATTTTGAATCCCGTCCGTTTCTACTAGAACCACCTGCTTTTTTCTGTGCCATAATTAAACTATTCCTTAATGTTTATATTCTATTTTATTAATTTTTATAGTTGTAAACCACTGTCTATGACCTTGTTGTTTTTTATAATGCTTTCTTCTATTAAACTTTATAATATGTATTTTTTTTAAACGACCATGTTCTAATATATTTCCATGAATAAAAACATTTTTTAAAAACGGATTTCCAAAATTAATATTTTTTTTTCCAACATGCATGATAACATTTTTAAATATTATTTTTTCTCCTATTTGAGCATTTAATTTTTCTAATAGAACAATTTTTCCTACACATACTTTATATTGTTTACCGCCATTTGAAATAATTGCATACATTATAATTCTCCATTCTGTTTATGTATTATCAAATAAATTAATGTATATTAAATATATAATCATGAAATTTAATTTTATTAAATATATTTAAAATTTAAACTTAAATATAATTAAATGTGTTTTATTTAAAACATGATATAAAATATAAAACCTGTTATTTATATAAAAACCAGCATATGTCAATCATTGCTAATGATCACTTCATTTAAAAATAATACTCGTATATTTTATATTGATAGTTATACATACAAATTAATAATATTAATTTAGTTTCAAAATATTTAAAAATAAAAAAATGTTTTTTTTTTAATGTATTCATATAAAAACACCTATTTTTTATTAGTAATAATTATAAATTTAAAAAATGTATTAACTTTACAAGTATTTTCAATTTTTAAAGGATTATTATTATTAATTAATATTAAAATTTTTTTATATATAACTATCAAAAATTTATTAAAAATATTTTTTATAATACATTTTTTATAAAAATAAACAGAAATTATTTATACCAACAAAATATTTTATTTGTACGCAATTTTGTTATTTAATTCATGTTTTAAGTAAAAGATATAGTTTATTTAAACTATATTTTTGGTCTAAAACTATTTATTTAACAAAATTTTTATTTGTTTATTTTTTAAAATAAATCCTATTAATTACATTTTAATTATTAAAAAATAGTAATTTTTATATTTGAATAATTTGTTAATAAAAAAAATAAATGGTATAACCATAATTTGTTAAATATTTTTATATTTCACTATATAAAAAATATATATAAACATATTCATTATTTATCAAAAATAAAAAATATTTTTATTTTTTTGAAATTTATATACAATAAATAATATACAACAATCATTTATTAAATTATATACATGTATTAAAAATGTAAAAAATGTTGTAATTTATTGTTATTTTAACAATTTATTTTTTTTCCATTCTTTTAAAGAATATGCTTCTATATTTATAGAATGTATTTTTTCATCAGAAAAGTACTTCATTAATGGTTCGTATACTAATTTTTGCCGATTAACTTGATTCATTCCTATGAATACATCACCAATTACTATTACATTAATATGATTATTTTCACCACTAACAAATACTTGTTCTAAACATATATTTGTTTTTAATAGAATTTCTATTTTCTTATATTTCATAGTCAAATTTCACATAATAACATTTTATTACTTTTTTTAATAAAAAAGTAAAATGATTAAACGTTAATCTAAATATAGATAATTTATTATTCTTTCATTTAAAATATTTTTTAAATTTTTATATAAATGCTTAATACATATTAAGTATATCTTAATATTCATGTAAAAAATAATAATTGATCTATTGTTTTTAATTGATATTAATTATTTTTTAACTTAATTATAAATTAAAAACATTGTTTTTACTAAATAAAATTTTTTATTCGATAAAAAAATCTCATTAAAAATGAATAGTTATTCTTTTCAAGATAAGAATAAACATAGTATATTTATACTAAATAATCTACAATTTTATAAAAATTAATATCATTAAAATGATTTTTAAAAAACAATTCGAATTAATTAATTAACAATTGACAGATAAAAAAGAAGGTATGCTTATGGTACACTATATTCCTATGACAGTATCTGGTGAAAAAAAACTTCGAGAAGAATTAAAATATTTAAAATATGTCCAACGTCCAAAAATAATATCTGCTATTTCAGAAGCTAGAAAACATGGTGATTTAAAAGAAAACGCTGAATATCATTCAGCTAGAGAAGAACAAGGATTTTGTGAAGGAAGAATTCAAAATATTGAAAAAATGCTTGCTAATGCTCAAATTATTGATATAACAAAAATAAATAATGACAAAAAAGTAATTTTTGGAGTAACAGTAACTCTTTTAAATACTGAAAACAATAAAAATATTACCTATAAAATAGTAGGAGATGACGAAGCAAATATTAAGTATAATTTAATTTCTATTAATTCTCCATTAGCAAGAGGACTAATAAGTAAAAAATTGCATCAAATCGTTCATATTATGACACCAAACGGAAAAAAAAGTTTTAAAATACTAAAAATTCAACATATATAAAAAAAATTAAACTAAAGTCGATCTTAAATAATATTTATTATAATAAAAAATTACATTTATGATTAATAATGAATGTTATGTATAAAAAATTAATTTAACATATTTAAAATATTAAAACAAAAATTATATATAAGTATATTACGTAAATTACTATTGTGTAGTACTATTACTACATAATAATTATAATAATAATATGTATATTTTATAATAAAAGAGGTTTAATCTAATTTTGATTAAAAAATTTTCTTTTAAAACTAATTCTTGGATAAAAAATCATATTAATGATTATTACGTTAAAGAATCTTACAAAAAAAACATTCGTTCTAGAGCATGGTTTAAGTTAAAAGAAATAGATACAAAAGAAAGTTTGTTTAAACTTAAAAATAAAGTAATAGATTTAGGATCAGCTCCAGGAAGCTGGGCACAATATGCAACATCTAAAATAGGTAATCAAGGTCTTGTCTATGCTTATGATATAAAACCAATGAAACCAATTAAAAATGTTATTTTTAATCAAGGCGATATTGTTAACAATAGTAGTTTACTAAACTCATTATTAGACTTTTTTAAAACAATTTCTATTAATGTAGTTATGTCAGATATGGCTCCAAATGTAACAGGTATTCATCTTGTTGATAATGTTCGTTCTATTAATTTATGTAACATTGCATTACTTATTGCAAAAAAAGTTTTAAAAAAAAATGGTTTTTTTTTAGTAAAAACGTTTCAGGGAACAGAATTAAATCAATACATAGATAAAATGCGCAAGATTTTTGTTTTAGTTAAAATTTATAAACCACAATCATCACGTTCTATTTCTCGCGAAATATATATTTTAGCGTCTAGACTAAAAAAAATATTTTAATCTAGATATTATTTAAAAACCGTTATGTTATTTATAAGGAGATTTATCTTTTGAGTGACATGATTAAAAATTTAGTCTTATGGCTAGTTGTTGTATTAATATCAATGTTTATATTTCAAAGTTTTAATTTTATTGAAAAAGATATACCTAATGTAGACTACTCTACTTTTTTATCAGATATTAATCTTAATCAAATTCGAGAAACGCATATTAATGAACACGATATATTAGTTATAAAAAAAAATAATACTACTTACCGTACATTCATGCCTATGAACGATCCACAATTAATTAAAAATCTAGTAATTAAAAAAGTAAAAATTTTTGGAAACATTATAGATAAACCTAATATACTTGTGTCTGTTTTTATCTCTTGGTTTCCCATGATATTACTAATTGCAGCATGGTTTTTTTTTATTCGCAACATTCAAATTGGTGGTGGAAAAGGACCTATGTCTTTTGGAAGAAGTAAAGCAAAAAAGCTTTCTTCAAATGAAATTAAAACTACTTTTTCAGATGTTGAAGGTTGTGATGAAGCAAAAGAAGAAGTAGCAGAATTAGTGGAATATTTAAAAGAACCATTAAAATTTAAAAAATTAGGAGGAAAAATTCCAAAAGGAGTGTTAATGATTGGTCCTCCTGGAACTGGAAAAACTTTATTGGCTAAAGCTATTGCAGGAGAAGCAAAAGTTCCATTTTTCTCAATTTCTGGTTCAGATTTTGTAGAAATGTTTGTTGGAATTGGTGCATCTAGAGTAAGAGATATGTTTGAGACGTCTAGAAAATCAGCACCGTGTATAATTTTTATAGATGAAATTGACGCTGTTGGACGTCAACGTGGTTTTAATATTGGAAGTGGAAATGAAGAACGAGAACAAACTTTAAATCAAATGTTAGTAGAAATGGATGGATTTGATAACAATTCTGGAATTATAATTGTAGCTGCTACTAATCGTCCAGATATTTTAGATCCCGCTCTTTTACGACCAGGAAGATTTGATAGACAAGTAATAGTAGATCTTCCGGATATTAAAGGAAGAACTAAAATTTTACAAGTGCATATGAAAAATATCCCGTTAGATAAAAACGTAGATCCTAAAATAATAGCTAGAGGAACTCCTGGGTTTTCAGGAGCAGATCTTGCTAATTTAATAAATGAATCAGCATTATTTGCAGCAAGAAAAAATCGAAAAACAGTTTCTATGTTAGAATTAGAAAAAGCAAAAGATAAAATTGTATTGGGTGCAGAACGACGATCTTTAGTTATGACTGATAAACAAAAAGAATGTACAGCTTACCATGAATCAGGTCATGTAATCGTTGGACGTCTTGTTCCTAATCACGATCCAGCACATAAAGTAACTATTATTCCTAGAGGAAAAGCTTTAGGTGTTACTTTTTTCTTACCAGAAGAAGATGAATTTAGTATTAATAAAGAAAAATTAGAAAGTAAAATTTCAACTCTATATGGAGGAAGATTAGCAGAAGAAATAATTTATGGAAAAAATCAAGTGTCTACTGGAGCATATAACGATATTAAAATGGCAACAAATATAGCTAAAAATATGATTACTTTATGGGGTTTTTCAACTAGATTAGGTCCTATTTTATATTCTGAAGAAGAAAACAATAGTTTTTTAGAAAAAAGATCAATGAAAACTAATCAAATTTCTAATGAAATAGCAAAGATAATTGATGAAGAAGTAAAATTATTAATAGATAATAATTATTATAGAGCTAAAAAAATTTTAAAAGAAAACTTAGATATCTTGCATGCTATGAAAGATGCTTTAATAAAATATGAAACTATTAATTCCGACCAAATTGAAAATCTAATGTCAAGAAAACCTATATAAATAAATGAATTTGTTTTTTTTTTAAAAATCAGTATATACCATGAATTATTGATTGTATATAACAAATTATATATTATTAAAATTAATATTTAAAAAATGTAAACTAAAATATATATATATAGAATAAAAAATCTTTTAAGATTTTTTATCTATATAAATATTAGTAGTCTAAATCGTTATTTACAGTTATATAACCAAAAAATATATTTATACTCATTAAAATAAATATTTTGTATATATAAACTTTTCATTTTTAATACCAATAAAATTATTTTTTTATTTTTAATTTTTTATTACAACTATATTAATAAGAACTGAATTTATATAATGACATTATTAAGTTGAATTAAAATAAACAGTATTAATTGTAGATTATACTATAAATATATATTTAAATTACTAAAAATAAGTATTTTTATAAAAAAAATCTAGAATAAACAAAATATTAAATTTTTATAAAATATATAATATATTTATTTCTTTTAATATTTATTTAATTTTATTAAATTATACTCGATATTAAGTTTTATTTCTTAAAAACATAAATTTACTACAGTGGTATTATTAATTCTAAATAATATTGATTTATTTAGTACATAAGTACTAAAATGCGACTAAAGTTTAATTCGTTATCTATTATCGCTATCTATACAAACAGTTCTTTACTATATATATAATAATTTTTTAAAAAATTTTACAAACTATTTATATAAAAATAGTCGTTTAATCTATTAAAGACTATTGTTTAAATATTGAATAATATGTAGCATTATTAAATTTTAAATTTAAAAATTCATTATTGTTTAAATTTTATATTTATATTTGTTTGTCTTTTTAATTATTTTTAAAAAAAATATATTGTTTTAAATAATTGTATTTATTAGATAAATACTCAATAATTTAATTTTATATACTCACAGTATTAATTATATTGTATAATAAAATTTAAGATGTAAAAAATAAAATACGCTATTTTCTAGGATATTTTATGTATCAATTTATGTTTTTTTTATTTATGTTAACATCATTTTTTTTAATTATTTTTATCATGTTACAAGAAGGAACAAGTATAGATAAATCTTATGATTTAAATTCTTCTTCTATATTTAATATTTTTAATAATAATTGTAATACAAATCAATTTATAGTAAAAATTACAGTTTTCTTATCAATAATATTTTTTATATTAAATATAGTGTTATCTAATTTAAGTATTAAACATAAAAATAATATAATGTACCTTAATAAAGATACAAATCATATTGTTCATATATGAAACGTATATATATTTTCATATCTGTACATAAATATATATATAGTTAAAAACTAAAAACTATTTATTTTATTAAATTGCCGAGGTGGTGAAATCTGGTATACACGCTACTTTGAGGGAGTAGTACCTTAATATAGGTGTACGGGTTCAATTCCCGTTCTCGGCACAATTTTTTTTTTCTATCTTACAGATAAGATTAAATCTATAATTTTGTATAAATTTTTTTCGTTTTTAGTGAACTAAAATAATAAAATGTTTTTTAAACCAACTATTGATATAGTGCATTAAAAAACAATTCTAGAATTTATAAAAAAGCCCCGAAAAACGGGGTTTTTTATTATTATATTATTATTTTAACAAAAATTATTTTAGTTTATACATAATTTTATGTATTAAAAAACACTTCTTATTATTCGTAATAAATAATTTTTTAAAAACTTTTTTTTTTACATTTTTTATATTTAATAAAATAATTACGTCTAAAAATTTTTTGTTAATGAAAATTAAAAATTAATTTTATTATAGTAAATCATTAAAAATTTGAACAATTAAAATATTTTAAAAAATATGAAGTTATCTTTAATAATAAATAATTTAATTTGAGATCATTTAAAATGAACAAAGAAATATTAGCTGTTGTAGAAGCTGTTTCTAATGAAAAATCACTTCCTCGTGAAATAATATTTGAAACGCTAGAGCTAGCGTTAGCTACTGCTACTAAGAAAAAATATGAACAAGAGATAGAAGTTCGAGTGAGTATAAATAGAAAAAATGGAAGTTTTCTTACTTTTAGAAGATGGTTAATCGTTAATCATGTTTGTTATCCAACAAAAGAAATTACAATAGAAGCTGCCAGATTAGATGATCCTACTCTTCAGTTAGGTTCTTATGTAGAAGACATTATTTCTTCTGTTACTTTTGATAGGATAACAACTCAAACAGCTAAACAAGTGATTGTTCAAAAAGTGCGTGAAGCTGAAAGAATGATGATAGTTGAAGGATTTAGAGAAAAAATAGGTAATATTGTTACTGGAATTGTAAAAAAAATAAATAGAGAAAGTATTTCTTTAGACTTAGGAAACGGTGCTGAAGCATTAATTGTACGAGAAGAAATGCTTCCTAGAGAAAACTTTCGACCTGGTGATAGAATAAGAGGAATACTTTATAATATAAATTTAGAATCAAAGGGAGCACAATTATTTGTAAGTAGATCACAAATTACTATGTTAACTGAACTTTTTCGAATAGAAGTGCCAGAAATAGGAGAGGGTATTATTGAAATAAAAGCAGCTACTCGAGATCCTGGATCTAGAGCTAAAATTGCTGTAAAAACTCATGATACACGAATAGATCCAGTTGGTGCATGTGTTGGTATGAGAGGAGCTAGAGTACAAGCTGTTTCTGAAGAATTGTGTGGTGAAAGAATAGATATTGTTTTATGGGACAAGGATCCAGTTCAATTTGTTATAAACGCTATGTCTCCAGCAGAAGTGTCTTCTATTGTAGCAGATGAAAACTCTAATATAATGGACGTAGCTGTAATTAATGAAAATCTTGCTCAAGCTATAGGAAGAAATGGGCAAAACGTTCGATTAGCTTCTCAATTAAGTGGTTGGGAATTAAATATAATGACAGTAGATGAATTAAATATAAAAAAAATAGAAGAAAAGAAAAACATAATTAATTTATTTAAAAAAAAAATAAATGTGCAGAAGGATATTTCTGAACTATTAATACAACATGGATTTTCTTCTATTGAAGAATTAGCTTATGTATCATTACATGAATGGTCTAATATTAAAGGAATAGAATCAAATATTGCTAAAAAAATTCAGTTAAATGCAATTAAATATTTAACAAAAATGCGAAAAAAAAATAAAAATAAATATTGATTTAATAATTTTAATAAAATTAAATTCTAATTTTAAATTAGAAAATAAATAATTTATATTAAAAATATATAAACAATAAATTT